>DATDFJ010000212.1:0-6236 GCA_036522675.1 Chthoniobacterales bacterium
CTCGGCAACGCCCTGGCCGAACGTGATCTCGAACGCGCGCTGCGACTCGTTAGGCGTTTGCTCGATCAGGGCGAGAGCGCGATCGGCCTTTTGCTCGTCGCGATCTTGCCGACGATACGCAATTTACTCTTGGCCCGCGACCTGATGGAACGGCATCGGTTGCCGCGGCCGCATGTGCCGTTTCAATTCATCTCCGCCATCAGCCGGCTTCCGCCGAGTGCGACCGAACATCTGCCCCGGAAAAAGGACGGCTCGATCAACACCTACGCGCTGGGGATCGCCGCGCAAAACGCGCATCGGTTCGAAAACGAGCGATTGATCAGCGGGATGCAAGCGTGCCTGGAAGCGAATCTCAAGCTCGTCACCACTCAGCTCGAGCACGAGCTGGTGTTAACTGAGCTAGTCGTGAAATTGCTCGCCGAGTAGGGCAAGCCTCTCGCTTGCCTCGCCCGAACCGCAAGCGAGACGCTCGCGCTACCTCACATTTGGCCGATCTGCCTGCTGGCCATCGGCCCGATGTACGGCATTTCCCAGCGCTGGTTATTGAGCGCTTTGACCATGCTCACAACCATGAGCACGAACAAAGCGACGTAAATAAGCCAGCACAGCAGGCTCAATAATGTCACCAGAATAAATGCGATCACCGGCACGTGGCTGAAGAGACCGGTGAGGATTGCGCAGGCAATATTGATCAATATCCAGGCGGCGCCGAAAAGGATTGATTGCATCGCATAAAAGCGGACGAAGGCGTCGTGTTTTTCGAGAATCAAAAAAATGATGCCGCCGACCAGTGGAATACAGGCGAGAGCGGCCGCGACATTGGAGGGCAGACCGCTCGAGGTCGATCTTGTCATTGGTTCGGGTGCTGGCTCGGGGACCGGCGACACTGGCGGGGGCAGATTCGGGTCGGCCGGGTCCGGCATGGGTTACTTACACAAACTGCCGGCGGCTTTGTCAACTCCGAATGCTCTCGCACAAGCGTCGAACGGTCTGGCCGGCAGGCTCTGGCTGTTTTCGGCGCGATATCGATTACGCGAGAAGCTCTTGATTTTGCTTTCCCTTCGGCGCAAAATTGTTACTCTCGAATCAGGTAGGGGCGATGCAGGCAAAAAGCGAACACGGTTTTACGTTGGTCGAGCTGCTCATCGTCATCGCGGTCATTATCATTCTGGCGTCGATGGCGTTCCCGGTTTTCATGAGCGTCCAGGAGCGCGCCAACATCACCAGGGACATGAATAACCTGCGCCAGATCACGTTCGGAGCGCAACGTTACATCAATGACAACGATGGCATGTTTTTTTCCACCGCCGGGGCGGCGTGGATGAACCGGCTCTGTCCCGGGACCACTTCCACTGCGCAGTACATCAGCGATTGGGGAGTGTTCCAATCGCCCTGGGACACGCGCACACGCCAGCTGGCACTCGCGCAAGTTCCGGTCAGCTATGGCGTCAACAATTACCAGAACCCCAGCGTCCTCGGTGTTGACACGAGCAAGATTATTAATCCGGCCGCCTTCATTTTATTTGCACCATCACAAGGCACGAGTGCGACGACCATCAGTTTCGAAGGCACGGCCGCGACGGGACAGCCTGGAGTCTGGGTGAGCAAAAATTCCAGCAACTCGGGCACGGTCATTGCCGGCATCCAACAACGACGACAACGGATCAGTGCAGTTACAGCCGATGGACATGCTGAAAATATGCTGTGGACGACGTTCATGAGGGACACTTCCACCGTCGACGATCCAAACGCCGATTGTCGCTGGAAGTATGATTGCGGTCTGGGCGCAGCCGCGGCCGCCCGCTAGCGGTGAAAGAGTTCCCTCCCGCCGCCGTGGTGTGACTTCGTTTGAAGTCCGCGCTGGGGCGAGATCGTACGATGTGCTGATCGGGACTGGGCTGCTCAATCGTGCCGGTGAACTGATCGGCAAACGATTGCCCCAGCGCCGGTGCGCCGTCGTTTGCGACACAACTGTCGCCGCGCTGTTTACTCAGCAACTTGAATCGACCTTGATTGCGGCCGGCTTGCAGCCGGCGCGCATCGTCGTTTTGGCTGGCGAAAGCGCGAAGACGCTCGAACAAGCCGGCGCGGTTTGCGAGCAACTGATCGCTGCCGGGTTAGATCGACAATCGTTCGTCATCGGGCTGGGCGGCGGCGTGATCGGCGATCTCTCCGGATTTGTCGCCGCCGTTTTTCACCGCGGCATCCCGCACGTCCAGATTCCGACTACTTTGCTCGCGATGGTAGACAGCTCGATCGGTGGCAAGACCGCGGTGAACACGAGCGCGGGCAAGAACCTCCTCGGCGCCGTGCACCAGCCCGCGCTCGTTATCGACGATGTCGATCTTTTACAGAGCTTGCCGCCGAGAGAGTTCAAACAAGCTTTCGCCGAAATCATCAAGCATGCCATCATCGCCGACGCGGAGATGTTCGGCGATCTGCAACAAATCCCTGCCCCCAAACTTGACCGGTTTAACCAGTCAAGTTTGGGCGACCTGATTCGACGCAACGTCGAGCTCAAAGCTCGCTTTGTGGCGAGCGACGAGCGGGATCGTACCGGCGAGCGCGCCATTCTTAACTTTGGCCACACGGTCGGACACGCGATAGAGCGCGCCGGCAATTACGAACAATTTCGGCATGGCGAAGCGATCAGTCTCGGGATGGTTGCCGCGTGCAGCGTCTCGATAAAAAAGGCTGGCCTCGCCCAGACGCAACGCGACGCGATTGTCGATCTTCTGCGCAAGTTCGACTTGCCCACGAGCTTGCCGTCAGAATTTCCTCGCGATCGAATTTTCGAGGCGCTGAAGTTGGATAAGAAATTCGAAGGCGGAGAGGTCCGGTTTGTGGTCACGCCCAAGATCGGTTCCACCTATTTGTCGCGCGCTGTCACGCTCGACGAGATTCGCGAAGCAATTGAATTACTGTAGCCGCGATCGCGGAGCGCGGTCCGGCATCAACGGCCGGCTACAATCCTCGGGCTTTCGAATAATATTCTCTCACCCCCTCCGCCACGCTGTCGGCGTATTCACGGAAAATGCTTTTGCGTTCGACACCATCGACGTTGCGCGTTCCGTCGTAATCGCCGGCCTGTATCCGGGCGAACACGTCACGGCTATTCATGACGTAAGGCTCACAGTAGACAACGGGGCAACGATACAGCCGCGTCGCGAGCAGATTGCGCGCATAGACATAGCCGCTCGAGCCAACTTTCGTCGTCGTCAGCGTTGTTGGATATTGATAGGGTGGGAGTCCCGTGGCCTTTGCCATCGAAGCCGCGACGGCGTCGGCCAGGGGCAATTCTTCATCGTAAGCGCGACTGAGCAGGCGGCGGATCATTCCGAAGCGTTCATCGTCGAAGTCCAGTTCCTCTTTCAAATAGGAACCGTTCACGAGCACATGAAGATGGTTCGTGTCGATCAAGGTTGGATTGTTCGGATCTCCCCAGCCTTCGGCATTGAAGTGCAAACAAAGCACGAGGTCGGGGTGCAGCTTCGTGTTTACGAGAACGGCGCGCCGTCGGATCTCGCTGTAGCGATAAAACAAAATTTCACTTTGCCAGCGAACCGTCTGTTCTTTTGCGGGGTCTTTGGGATCGAGCACGTCGGCGCGTGGCTGGGGGACGCCATTCTTGATCAGAATCTTTCGCGCCAGCTCTTTGAAATCATCCGGGCGCTTTGGCGTGATCGGCGCCGCGTTCTTCCGAACAAAAAAGACTTTCGCACCGAGCGCGCGCAATTGCGGGGCAAGAATGCGCGCCGTGCGCAGGGCGAGATCGCCCTCTTGGACCGGTGGCGCGTCGCCGACCTGGAACCAGCGTTCTTCCATTTTCGCCCATTTGCCGCCGATATGACCCGGATCGAGGGCAATGCGCAGATTGGCGAGCGGTTTTTCCGGCGTCGAAGGCGGTAACGATTTGGCCGGTCGCCAGAGCCGCGGGAGGTGGCGCCGCGAAGTTTCGTCTTGGGCAAAGCGCAACCTGAAGAAACTCTGCGCGTCGCGCTTTTTGAGAATTTGCGCCGAATCATTGTCGATCTTGAGCAGGCCGTCGCCGAGGCCGTGGGTGCAGTAGACGTCGCGGATGAAGTGCGTGAACTCGTCGCGGGTAATTGTCTCCTGATAATTTTCCAGCACGCTCCACCTCGGCTTGCTGGCGAGGACGGTGAGATTATCGGCCGCGTGAAGCGCGGACAACAGCAACAGACAGGTTAGAAAAAATGAGGAATAACGAATGACGGAATGACGAACAACCAAACGATCCGTGGCGACGGCAGAGCGCCGCATCGGTTCGTCATTTGGGCTTCGGCATTCGTTCGTCATTCGTCATTCGCGCTTTCGTCATTGTCGTCGGGCTCTGGAGAAATGAAACATCGACGTTTCCGCTCGCTTCGATAAACCTTCTCTCATGCTGCGCGTTCTTTTCCTCGGCGACATCGTGGGCGAGCCGGGCCGCAGCGCGGTCATTGCCAAGTTACCGGAGCTGAAGGCGCGCGACGGAATCGATTTCACAATCGTCAATGGGGAGAACGCCGCCGGTGGCCGGGGTATCACCGGAAAAATAACAATCGACCTTCTCCGGGCCGGTGTGTCCGTGGTGACGACTGGCGATCACATCTGGGACCAAAAAGATGTGATGGCGTTTCTCGAGCTGGAGCCGCGCTTATTGCGGCCGATCAATTATCCGTCCGGCGCGCCTGGGCACGGCTCGATTGTTTTGGAAACCGCGAAAGCGAAAGTCGGCGTCGTCAACGTGCAGGCGCGCACGTTCATGCAGCCGATTTTGGAAAATCCGTTTCATGCGCTTGATCAAGCGATCGGCAAAGTGCGTGATGAAACGCCGAATATCGTGGTAGACGTGCACGGCGAGACGACGAGCGAGAAAATTGCGATCGGGCGGTTTCTCGACGGCAAAGTTTCTGCCGTCATCGGCACGCACACGCATGTTCAGACCGCCGACGAGCAAATTTTTCCGGGTGGCACGGCGTTCCTCTGCGACGCGGGCATGTGCGGCCCGGTCCAATCCATTCTCGGCCGGGCGATCGAGCCGATCCTGCAGCGTTTCATCTCCAATTTGCCCGCTTCGTTTCCGGTCGCGTCCGGCGAAGTGCGCCTGCGCGGCGCTTTGATCGACATTGACGAATCGACCGGGCGCGCCGTGAAAATCACGCGTGTCGACGAAGCCGGCCCTCGTGGCGAATCGATGTCGACTCAATCGTCCCAGGAAAGGACGGCCAGCGAAGCGGCTTCTGAGGCGTAGGTCCGTGGCAACTTATTCGGTAGCGACGTTGCTGCCGTTTTGCGATTCGACCGGCTCTTTCGGCGGGGGCGGGAATTTTCTCTTGCGCCGGCTCGCCGGCAATGGCGACAGCGTCATGGTGATGTTCCGCCCGGTGATCTTGGGCTCCATTTCCACCTGCGACATCCCGGAGAGATCTGTCCGCACCTTTTCCATCAGCTGCATTCCGAATTCCTGATGCGCCATCTCGCGGCCGCGAAACTGCAATTGCACGCGCACCTTGTTGCCGCGCTCGAGAAAGTCTTCGCCGTGGCGAATTTTCGTCAGGTAATCGTGGTCGTCGATATTGACCCGGAACTTGAGTTCCTTGAGCCTGGTCCCGGATGGGCGTTTGTCCTTCTCCTGTTTGGAGATGTCGTAGCGGAATTTTCCGAGCGCGACGATCTTGCAGACCGGCGGACTTGCCGTGGGCGCGACTTCGACCAAATCGAGTCCGCGATTTTGCGCTTCGCGCAGGGCATCGGACAATTTCATGACGCCGAGCTGCTGACCACTTGATCCGATAATGACGCGCACTTCGCGCGCGCGAATCCGGCCGTTTACACGAAATTGCTGTTGCAGATTGAGTCGATCTCCTGAGCGGTCAAACGGGAGTGCACCGTTGGGCCGTTATTTCCTTGGTCGCAATTTTCAACATTTCGCTTTCACGAATTGCTGATGCACTCGGCCTCATCACGGCTGCGACGACCGCGACGACAGGCCCGCTCTTCCGCGAGCCGAGGGGAAGTTGTAAGCAACATCTGGAAGCTGACAAGATGAATCTGATTGTCTATCTTGCAAGTGATTCAAAGCAAACGATGCGCCAGTCTCAATTCTTTGGAGGCTGACCGAAATGCGCGGCATACGAGACGTAAGCGTCCGCGTCATCCAACATCGATTCGAGCGCAGCGGCCAGCGGCGCAAGTCGCGCAAAACCGGAAAATACCGCGCGATCGCCGATTTC
>DATDFJ010000213.1:0-19749 GCA_036522675.1 Chthoniobacterales bacterium
AATCGTCATTCTGAAATTCCTTCTGCTTGCGCTCGATTCATCGCCGAAGTTCTACCTTGGCGACTCGATCAGTTATCTGTGGACCTCGCTGACCGGCTGGATCCCGGACGATCGCTCCTACTTCTATGGCTTTGTTATCCGCTGGACTTCCGTTTACACGCATAGCCTGACGTCGCTGCTCATCTTCCAGGCATTTCTCGGTTGCACAGTTGCGATAATCGTCACCTGGATCTGCCGCGTGATTGTCGATCTACCGGAGAAGGTTGCCTACCTGTTCGGATTTCTGTGTGCGATCGATCCGCTTCAGATCGTTTGGGAGCGCTATATTATGACCGAGACTTGCAGCCTGTTCTTTTATGCGCTCGTCTTGTGGCGGTCCTTTGTCTACGTGCGCGACCGCCGGATTGCTAATTTGGTGCCTATCCAATTACTGTCGGTAATGACGATCGGTTTCAGAATGGTTTTTCTAATCCCGATCGAGGCGATGGCAGTGGCGTTGCCAGTCATCGCTTTCCTTTGGCCGCGCGAACGAGACGAATTTGCTCAGGTTCGGTGGGTGCAGCGATTTCAGTTCGTGCGGCGGCGATTGTTTTGGCAGCACCTCCTTGTCAGCGTCTTTGCCCTGTTCCTGTTCGATCAAGCTTACCAGCGCGCCTACGGTTTTCTCACTCATCGCGAACCCGCTCACCTCCACGCGAGTGGTTATTTTCTGCTCGCAATTTGCGCTCCGGCGCTCCAGCCCCGGGACGCCAGTGATCCTCGGCTCGCCAAAATTATCGAGCAGGGCGGCGAGTTCGGGTTGGGAAATTTCGATCTTCGTAACGACCAGCGATTCATCGCCGGCCATTTGATCGACCGCTGGCGTCACGCCGAACCGAATCGGATCAAATCGCAGAAAATCGCCAGCCAAACTGCTATCAATGCCATCCGGCGCCATCCGGGAGCGTTTGTTGGCTTCGCTGCGCGGACCTACCTCATCCTCTTGCAGCAGACGAAGCGCTTTGCCAAATGGGACCTAAATCCGGACGGCAAGCTAGGAGAACAACAGCTCGCATATTTGGCGGAACATTTTCATTGGACAGGTCCGGCTGATGTGGGCTCGGAGCCATGGAGTCCGTTGCAGTTGTATTATCTTGCAGCTACACCCTGGTTTCTTGTGCCTTTGCTTTCACCGCTACTGGCGTTGGGATTGCTCTTTATCGCCCGCAACAAGGCACATGCCTGGCTCTTGTTCCTACACACAGTTGTCCTATTCGCAGTCACGCTGCTTTTCTCCACCGGACCATTCACACGATACTTCCAACCGCTCTCGCTTCTGACGCTCTTGATTATGGCCGTGGCCATGAGGCCTTTTCTCCGATCCGGCCCAGCCGTCCTCTAAGCTGTTTCCGGTGTGGACACGGCAGCCGATGACGCGCGGTCAGTTCGCAAAGCATCAACGATTGCTCGGGCGTCGCTAAGGTTCGCTTCGAGAGTCGCAAAGTACTCGACGCGCTCGTCGAAGTCGGCCTCGAGTTTTGCCGCAACGTCGGCCGAAGCTTCGTGGGGTTGGGAGCAGGTTTGAAGCTGCTCGCTTAGTCGTTGAGCGCTCTGCACGACCCCCTGGTCAGTTGTCGGTTCGGTTTCATCAAAGCTGGCCGGCACATTTGCGCTGTTGATTCGCAGTGCGAGTGGTTCGAGGCATTGCATTGCGTATGGCTCGCCGAGGAACTGCAGTAGTCCGCGCATTGCCGGCTCTGGTTGGCTAACCAGATCTACGTAGCGCAGTCGATAAATAGTGGTCGGGCCGTAAGCTTGCTCTGCCTCCGCACAAGCGCCTGCTCGGCGCAGCCAGTATTCGTAGGCGGCTTGTTCGTTATCAACCAGGCGATGCCTGCCATCGGGAAAAAAGTTTAACAATGAGCGCACCACCTCCCTCGCGTCGCGGACGAGATGGATGAAACGCGCATGCGGGAATAGTTTGCGCAGTGCGGAGATGTAAAGCGAGTACTCGGGCGTACCATCGACCCAGCGCAACTTGGGTTCGTCGGGCGAGCGTGAAATTGGAAAGGGCGGCGGATTCCACCCCGCAATACGCCGCCGCTGCGGATCCTCAAATCGCGTGCGGTGGCTAAGCAGCAATTGATTAATCGTGGCGCCGAAAGCTTCGAGCAATTCGTCGCGTTCAATGAAATTCGCGCTGAGCTCGCCACGTTCGCCCCGCGTGCTGCCGCGCCTGTGACCTACGGCGGCATCAATCGCAAAAGGACCCAGCCAATTCGATTCCTCCTGCGGGATGATATTTGGGTGCTGGCCTAAACACCAGGTGAGAATGGTAGAACCCGATCGCCCTGTGCTAAGAACAAAGATCGGTCTGGGTACGTGCATCTCCTTGTGCCTTATGAGTTAACTCGCCGCTTTCCCGGTGACGCTTTTCGGCGCGCAGTTTTGCGCAACTTTTTCAGCCCAGGAAACGTCACAATCAAACTACGCGCCGGCTGCAACAGGCGCCCGCTGCCTGTAAGTTGTCGCGCGCGCGTCGAGGCTGCGCAAATGCTCATCACTTAAGAGCGTGCTTAGTTTTGTGCGCGCCACTTCGACTGAGTACTTCAAACGAGTCTTCTCAATCCCGTTGCGCGACAGCCGGTGCCAAAGTTCCTCGGACTCATAGAGGGTAACGAGCGCATCAGCAAATTGCGCCGGCTCATCGGCTACAAGGACCTCTTCTCCACGCAGAAGTTCCATCCCTTCAATAGCCAAAGAACTGGCCACGACAGGTACACCGTAAGCCATGCTCTGGTTGATTTTCCCCTTCACCCCCGCGCCGTAGCGCAACGGAGCGATCGACAACCTGACGTTATCGAAGAACGGCCGCAGATCGCTTTGTAGCCCGGTAATCACCACGTTGTCCCTTGCCAGCGCGATCACTTCCGGCGGAACTTTTTCGCCGATAATGTAAAACTTCGCATCGCTAAGGCGACGCTCTACGAGCGGATAGATGTCGCGCAGGAAGTAAATCATTGCATCGACATTCGGCGGATGTTGAAAGCTGCCAATAAAAAGCCAATCCCTGCGCTGCGCGAATGGCGTGGGCGAAGGAGAAATGTCCATAATATTCGAGACCACCTCGATCGATTTTCCGGGCAGGCGGCTTTGCAGTAGCTGCTGTTCGAGTTCACTCACGACCCAGGTCTCATCGGATTGTTCGATCAACGCGTGTTCGGTTTCTTCTCGTTGCTGCGCCTGCTCCAGTACGCTGGCGTCGCCCGTGAGCTGGGCTTGTCGATGTTCCCTGAGAAAATGAAGATCGACCGTGTCGAAAATGATGCGGCTTTGAGGCGCGTGCAGCCGGACAGCGTCGAGGTGTTTTCGGGCAAAATCACACCGGCTGAGTATGACTACATCGAAACGCGCACCATGCGTGTTCAAGTAATCGCGCACAGTTTTAGCATAAGGGTAATGCCATACTTCGATGCCTCGCTTCTGGAGTTCGCCCGTGTAGGGGCAAGTGTAAGCCAAGTTGTCCGGCAGAAAGGTGACATGATGCCCCAGCTCGTGCAGCAGCCGTAGAATTTGAAACATACGCAGCGATCCTGAGTCGCGATCAGGCATCGGCACATAATGATCAATCACCAGGATGTTCTTGCGGCCAGGCGGCGGCTGCTGAGCGAGGGCCACGTCGCCAACCTGAGGTTTCCTTCTCAGCTCGGCCGCCCATTGTTCGGCGAAGATCGAACGATTGATCTCCTGGTGTTTCTTTATTCCGCTGGAAGTATCGGTCCCGCCGGTCGCACCTTCATAGTGGACCACTTCGCTGCATGGCTGGTAAAGGACCCGATACCCGTGGTTACGCACCTTGAAGGACAGATCGGTGTCCTCGTAGTAAGCGGGCGCGTAGCGAAGATCAAATTTGCCAACGCTCTCGAACAACGCTTTGGGAATCATCAGCGCCGCGGCCGAGCAGTAATCAACCTCGCGCAGGTAATTGTATTGGGGCTTCTGCGGATCATCGAACTTGCCGTAGTTCCAACCCGACCCATCCCGCCAGATAATTCCGCCCGCTTCTTGTAATCGTCCATCTGCATAAACAAGCTTGGACCCAACGATACCTGCCTTAGGCTCACAACTAAAAGTCTCATGCAGCGATGCGAGCCACCCTTTCCTTACAATCGTATCGTTGTTAAGAAACATAAGATACGTGCCGCGCGCTTTTTCCGCGCCGTGGTTGCACGACAGGATAAAACCGGCATTGCTATCGTTGCGGAGATATATCAGTCCCGGTATCCGAGAAATCAGCTCGCCGGTTTCGTCGGTGGAACCATCGTCAACCACGATGACTTCAAAAGAAACGCCCTCGTCAACCTGTTGAATCGAGGCGAGACAAGCATGCGTAAGTCGAAACTCGTTGAACACCGGAATAATAATTGACACCTCGATCTCGTCACCGATGGGAAATCGAAGCGATTCAATGGGCACTGCTGGAACGGCAGCGGCAGAACGCGCCGGCTGAGTCGCGCTGTGGTGCTCTTTGTTTGTAAGATCGACAATTGGCTGAGTCGGCACGCCCGGCACGGCCAAGCTCTTTATTTCATTCTCAATCTCCGGAAGACCAGGGCGCGATTTTCGCCATTCCCTGTAAGCCGAGACGATTTTTTCCAAATGGCCGTAACCGGGGACTAACTTGCGCGAGAATTTTGACCGAATGGCGGCGATTGGGTTGGCGAGCTTCCACCGCCGCGAAGTCCGCAACCGCGCGGCAGCTTTTTCAGTGTCATCCAGCAGGTGGACAAGTTTGCGCGTGTCCCAAAGTTGTTTCCGAAGTCGCTCTGTCAGTTGCAGCACCAATTGCTCGCGTTCGGCAAGGCTGACACTTTTGTCCTGCAGGGCACGATTGACTTCTCCCAGGCGATCTCGCAACTGCGTTTGCTCCCGATCGGTTTCGCGCAGGCGTTCGCGCAAGCGCTCCTGTTCCGCGACACGGCGTTGCGCTTCAGCTTCATAACCGACCTGCCTCGCTCGCAGTTCAGCCTGATGAGAAGTCGCTTGTTGCGATAACTCTCTTTCTAGGGCAAAGACTTGCGTTTCGCTTTGCCGCAGCGCCGCGAAGAGCTCGCGCATCTGGCTTTCATATGCTTGCGCTTGTGCCCGACTCTTATCGTCGTCGCGCCATGCTGCTTGCGATTCAAACCCCAGTGTGATCAGTCGTTCAATCGCGCGAGCGTGTTCGCGTTTTTGCGCAAACACGTCTGCGATCGCCGGCCAACGCGTAGCTGGATCCACGCGCACCGCGCGATTGTCGATAAAAGGGTCGGCTAACCTGCAGTACTGCTGCACAATCGGATCGCTGTGCAGTCGACTGAACAAATACAGCGCTTCGCCTTGTCGCTCGCATCGGTGGCAAAAGTCATCCAGACCAAGCCCGCGTGTCATGTAGCTAACTGCCGCGCGATGAAACACGACGCGAAAACCGAAGCGGGAAAGCCGGTAGCCCAGTTCCATATCTTCGATGATGCTGCGAAACTGCCGATTGAAAACGCCGTGAGCGGCGAGAAACGCGCGTTTGCACGAAGAGCGGCCGCCCCAAAAGTAGGTGAAATCGAGCATCTGGCCGTCGTGCAAATTGCCGTAAGCAAAAAGAAATCGGCCGATATCGGTGAGGTAGCGCATCAAAGGGGTCACAGCCAGAGTCGGTGCCCAGGTGGTGTAGCCGAGCACCGCGACGTGCTCTTGCGGATGGTGCGCGTGCGCCTTCAAATGTTCTTCGAGCAGATGCGCATCGGCAAGATCGTCATCATCGAAAAAGAGCAGAATTTGCCCGCCGGCCGCTAAAATCCCGGTGTTCTTTGCGGCAGAAATGCCCTCGTTTTCGCCATGATGCAACGCGACCAGCTTGATTTGCTCGGCGAAACTGCGGCACACTTCCGGTGTCTCGTCATTCGAACCGTCATTAACCACGACGATTTCATAATCGCTTCGCGGCAAACTTTGCTCGACCAAGCTCTGCAGCGTGCACCGCAACGATTGCGCCCGGTTAAAGGTTGGGATCACCACACTGATGGCTGGATTGTTTAAGGGTTCGCCTGGCACGGCTTCAATACTAGCTACCGCAAACGATTTACGTAACCGCGTCCTACTGTTTTTGCAAAATGACGACGTCTTGGTAGTCGTAACCGGCCGCTATGACCTCCTTGACGGGGAGAAAGCGGCCCCAGGCACTGCGGATATACTCGTCCGAATGGAAGACTTGTGTGTTGTAGGTTTGGCCGCTGCTCCACCAAAAGACCGTCTTCGGCAAAGGCATCGGCCCTTGGAACAGTTGGGCTGAAATGTTATAATCGGGGATGTTTTCGCGCTGCCTCATCAGCCCTTTCCATAACGCCCATTCCGGGTTCATGTTTCGCCAGGTGCGTTCGCTGTGGACCGTAAGGTAGGCAATTCCTCCCGGCCGAAGAATCCGTCGCAGTTCGGCCAGCCATGCCAGGTCAAAGTCGTCGACGTGCGTGAAAACGGAAAAGGCGTAAACGAGCTGTTGGGAGTTGCTCTCCAGAGGCAGGTGGGGAAGGACTGTGTTTTGAAAAACGCGGATATGCCGCGGGAGAAAGATGCGGATCCATTCGATGTGGCGCAGCTGGATATCAGCTCCACAGACGGTGAGGCCATCCTCCTGGCAGGCAAAGTGTCGCAGGACGCGGCCGGAGGCGCAGCCGAGCTCAAAAACGCTGGCGCCACGTTGCAGGGGGACGCCATGGTTGGCGAGAGCGCGCTTGACGCAAAGATAGTCTCGCAGGCCGCTCACCCACCAGTCGTAGTGATGATCCTTGTGATAGCCCTCCCGGTCGGCTACGGCCGGGATTGGATACTCATCCCTGGCTACGAACCGGCTGAGATCAGTTCCAATTCCAAGGTCGTCGGTGCGCGTAAAAACCGGTGTGTCGAGGTAATGTCGAACCGGCAAAAGATTGTGAAACGGCTTGTTCGATCCTTTAATAGAAACCGCCGAAAGCCACGGCGGATTAAAGGACGAAATCAACGGGCGCTCGTCGGAATCGTCCATCACAGCGTGGCAAACTGTGTTTTGTTCACGTAAACAATTGGTCCAAATCGGTCGGCGGTGTGAAGCGGACACAGCCGGCGAAGCGTAATGTGGTGGCCACGTGATTTCAAATTGTGCTCTCGGACGGGTTGTCAAATAATCGATTGAACCAGATGGCCGAAGAGCAGGAGCGGTAGCCGCATGGAGACGAAGATCGCGTCGGTTACGATGGTCGGTCACTTTCCGCATGGACTCGACCTGCATGTGCGAAACCTGAAGTGGTTTCTCGAGGCGACTGACTACCACATTTACATTATCACCTTGCCGCGTGTGCTGGAACACATCGATATCAGCAGCGAGCGAGTAAGCTTAATCACCCGTCCGACGCCGCATGACGCGTTTACCGAAAATGCCGCCGGCTTTGTGAATTTCTGGCGGTGGTTTCCGGCCATCATTGAGCATTACCAGATCGATCCGGAATGGTTCTTACTCATGGAGCAGGACCTCTGGTTTTTTGAACGATTCGATTCTGTTCCCGAAACGGACACTGTGAAGACTTTCTTCAGCGAAAAAGGCAACTATCACAGCGTCATGCTCGGCGATCGCGTCTTGCAGCCACACCTGTGGGAAGGCACGCACCTGATTAATGCCGCAATCATCAAGCGGGCGATCGATTTCAAAGTCGACTTCGGTTACCGCGCGACTTCATTTCTCGACCGCCATCGCGAGCACTACGAGCGACTCTTCGGCGATAAACTCAGCATTTCCATGTGGGCAGGACCGGAAACATTGACTGAGTTTTCACTCTATTGTGCTTTGGAAGAACGCGTCGGCTGGTGCGAGGCGGAAACGGCCGTTCATCTCCAGGGGCCGGAGCTACTTCATCGTAAGTATCCGCTGCTCTACCAGGGTTATGACGAAAGCTTGCTCGAGCGCGCACGTCGTGAAGTGCCGTACATCGACGTCTACGCGGCGCTGGCCGCGTACTACATCGCCGGCAACTGGAATGATGTCACGCCGGTCAAATGGGAGAACGCTGGTCCCGGGCTGAGAAACGACTTGCGCAAAGTCGCGCCTCGGGCGCGCGAATGGATGAGCCCTCAGCAGCACAGCAGATTTTTGGAAGTGATCGATTCGCTGGATCGGGCCCCGCGCACCGGCGCATCGCGAGAGGTCGCGTTCTGAGCATTCTTGGACGCAGCGCGATTAATTCTGCCGTAAATCGTAGAGCGAGCCCACCGCTGATTCGGAGGCGAGGAGGGAGTAGTTTGCCTGGATGTGCTTTTCCAATTCGGGATAGCGTTCGAAAAGGAGAAGCGCAGCTTTCGGTGCGAAGAGAAAGTCGGCGCCTTTGGCCCGCAATTGTTCCAGCTCCTCTATCGCCGCCCTGCTGTTTCGCGGATAGTGCAGTTGTCGATCTTCACGCGTGACCTCGACCACGCCCGGCGAACCATCGCCTGTGCTCCAACTAATGACCGTCTTACCCAACGCTCCCGCAGTTTTGGGAACCGGATTCGGAGTCGCAATAATGTAAGGCTCGCTGCCGGTCGCCTTCTTCCGGCGACGAGATGCTAGCGCACTGTCGTTGGATTGAGACACGACAATCGAACCGAGCAGCCGGCGTTGCTGTCCTGTTTGAAAAAGATCGAACCGGTAATTGCCTGTGTCGATCCAAGCGGCATCAGCCGACCCGCTGGCCCCCGACGCAAATAGGTCGCGTGTATCGCGCGGTCCACGGGTCGGGAATGCCCAAATCGCGCGTCTGTCCAAGCGCGGCAGCTCTTCGTCGGGTCTGGCCATCATGACAAGCGTCGAGCCAGGCGGCAGAGTGGTTGTCAGCAGTTGGTTCGTCCTGCGCGCCAGATGCAAGCGCGCCGTCCAGCTCGATATCAGCGGTTGAACAACCGCGGCGTAACGAAACTCGAATTTTTCGTTTAGCGCTTGATACAGCTCAATCATCCATTCGATCCGCTGCACGTTATCAAGCTTCGACCACGCGCCGCCCGGGTGAATCCGGTACACGCCCAGAACGTCATCGAGGTAGCCGATTTTTCCGTGCTCAGCTGCCAAAAGAAAAAGGGGCCAGTCTCCCACCGGCAGCGCGTTGTACCATTCCGGCAGCCGGCCAAGTGCAGACTTCCGCAACAACGGACTGCAACCCGCGATGAAGCAGTATTGCCAGAGGTCCTCAATATCTGAGATCGATTTTTGCTTGGCGGAATTATAGAGCAGCGGCGCGCGCTCTTGTTCTTCGTAAGTCCTTAGCGCGTTGTGAAAGCAGATCGCGCACTCCGGATGGCTCTCGAGAAACTCCACCTGCCGTTGTAGCTTTTGCGGCGACGTCCAGTAGTCATCGCCGTCGAGCATAGCCACATAAGGGCTGCCGGCAGCGTTGAACTCCTCGCGGAATGGCCGGTTGCTGTGCTGGTTTCGTTCGGCAAGACGCAGACGAATCTTGCCCGGATAGCGCGCTTGGTAGGCGTTGAGGATGTCGCGCGTGCGATCGGTTGAGCAATCTTCAAGAACCACCACTTCATAAGCAAAGGTTGTCTCCTGCATCAACACACTTTCCAGGGCTTCGCCGATGTATTTCTCGTGGTTGTAGGTTGTGAGCAGGACGGTTACTTGCATTCAAACAACATACCGAGCGCGTCAGCGCCGGTCATCAAGCGGTCGCGACCGAGCGCCGCAACGGATGGCGACAAACCGGACCGCTCAGCATCCGGTTTTTGACCGCTGCACCGGACTTTACGATGAGCTCAATCAGCCGGCAAATTGTCGCGATCTCAGAAGCTCCAACTGCAGAACCCGTCGGCAGGCAAAGGACGCGCTCGGCGGTTGTCGCGGTGTGCCGCAGCCGCTGGCCGGCGTCGGGATCGGTGCTGCGATAGGGTTCCATCCGATGGCAGCCGGGATAGAAATAGCGGCGGGTGAGAACGTTCTCGGACCAAAGGATTTCATCGAGCATGTCACGATTTATTCCGGCGGCTGCTTCGTCGATTTCGATGACGACGTACTGGTAATTGCATTTTTCCTTTTCGTTGTAGACCAGCAGAGAAATGCCCGGAACAGTCGCCAGCTGCTGCCGATAGCTGTGGTAATTGGCCCGGTTGATCTCGACGAATTCACCCACGCTGTCGAGTGATACCAACCCCATCGCCGCCGCCGCCTCGTTCATCTTGGCGTTGATCCCGAGCGTGGTCACGTTATCGAGCCCCGCAAACCCGAAGTTGCGCATCAGCCGAAGCCGGCTGGCCAGCTCGTCGTTGTTGGTCACAATCGCCCCACCTTCAAAGCTGTTTATGAATTTTGTGGCGTGAAAGCTGAAGATCTCGGCGTCGCCGAACCCACCGAGCATTCGGCCGTTGTGCGAGCAGGCGAAGGCATGCGCGGCGTCGAACAAAAGTTTTAAGTTGTGGCGCTGCGCAAGATCGACAAGTGCCTCCACGTCGCAGGGACGCCCCCAGAGATGCACCCCCAGAATCGCGCTCGTGCGCTGGTTGATCAGCGGTGCGGCCGCTCTTGGATCCAGGTTGTGGGTCGCAGGATCTATGTCGGCGAAAACTGGCCGCAGGCCCAGCCACTCCAGGGCGTGGGCGGTGGCGACAAAGGTAAACGAGGGCAGAATAACTTCGCCTGATAGTCGTAGCGATTTCAGCAGAACCTCCAGACCCGCTGTGGCATTGCACACGGCAATGCAGTGCTTCACCTCGATCACTTCGCAGACCCGGCGTTCCAATTCTTTGACACAAGGCCCGTCGTTGGTCAGCCACCTGCGATCGAGAATGTCGGCTACGCGTGCGAAGAGCCGCTCGCGACTCCCAATATTCGGCCGGCCGACGTGAAGCTCGGTTTTGAACGCGGGCGAACCGCCAAAGATGGCCAGGTCCCCCAGCTCTGATTTTGTTGCGCCATCACCCGCAAGGCGATCGTCCATATTTTCGTCGGCCGTGGAGAATAATCGCGCGGCACTCGTTAGCGAGGAGAAGTTCAGGCAAAGTACATCACCGTCTCCTCAACTCCCTCGGTGTAATGGCGAAGGAACACCTTGTATTCGGAATAGAGCGATAGCACCGCTTCAGGCACGCGCCAGAAATCCGATTGGCGATGATAAACACAGATGGCAAGCGCCGGATGATCGCGGCTGATGATTCGCGTCGCTCCGGCAAGCGCTGAGAGCTCCGCCCCTTCGATGTCGAGTTTCACAAACGTCGGCGCTTCGGGCAGCAGGTCGTCCAGTCTGCGAGTTCGGACACGGAGATTGCCTCTCGCCGCAATCGCGCCCGAGCCAGTGCCAGTCTGCCAGAAATTCGCTTCACCGTCCGAATCACTCAGCGCGGTCTCATGATAATTAATGCGTTCGAAGCGGCCGAGGTGTGTCATGGAAGCGAGCATGAGCAATGGATCGGGCTCAACGTAATCCACCCGCCGATAGCCGGGGCATTTCTCGATGAAGCTTTCTGTCGTTCTTCCGTCGAACCCGCCGCCGTCGACGAATGCCTGTTCTTTTTCCATTGGTATGAACGGCTCAAAGTACTCTGAGGCGAGCCGAACCTGAAAGTCCGTCATCGCCGAGAGGTCGAAATTGTAGCGGAAGTCAATCAGCCGCTGCAAAGTCGACTTCGATGTCTCATCCACGAGCACCGATTCGAGCCACTCGTACTTTGATCGATTCGACTCCACATCGGAGATGTTCTCCGCGCAGAACTTCGGAGGCGGGAAACGGCCGTCACCCAAAAGGCACAGCGTGAAGTAATCGAGGACGCGCTCGACGCCAGCGGCTTTGAGGCGGCGCAATGCTGTAACTGGACTGACGGCAGTGCTGCAACTGACAACCATTCCATTGCCTGAAATCTCGGCCATCTTGATCACCGGTCGGCTGGAGAAGTGCGCCACCGCCTCGTAATCGTTGATGAACGCCTCTGGCTCGATGCCGGCGGAACGAAGGACGCGCGCAAGCTCACGGCCGGTCTCGTTGGTGCCGAGAATGTAAACTGGCCATTCGCGTTTGAGCAGCGCTCGATACAGCGGCTCGGCCCGACGCTTCAACTCCGGCTTCTTGTCTCGTACGGTCATCGCTTCGGCCGCTCATTTCGGCCTTGCGGGTCGGATGCGCAGATCAGCTTCTCCA
Source organism: Chthoniobacterales bacterium (assembly GCA_036522675.1). GTDB lineage: Bacteria > Verrucomicrobiota > Verrucomicrobiia > Chthoniobacterales > UBA10450 > AV17. The sequence goes on from DATDFJ010000213.1 coordinate 12,144, forward strand.
ATCCAAAAGGCAACCGACAGCGTCCACATCGAACACCGGAATTCCAAGATTCTGTCTGACCTTTTTTCGTTCGCTGAACGCATTGTCGATGAAGATTGGCTTACCCTTTGCATCGATCGCCTTGTACTTTTCTTCGTCCCAACCGAGGGCTCTGATCTCAGCGAAGAAGCCGGCGTCGATTCTTAAATCCTTAAGGGTTTGGCTGACCTCGCCGGCGTGTCGTGTCAGCAGGCACACCGGTTTTCCCTCTCGATTCGCCTGGTAAAGGAGCAGAAGGACCGTGGATTGGACTTGGCCGCGGCAAACCAGCGTGTCGTCGAGATCGAGATAGATGCGGTCGTATTCGATGCCAATTTTGAACCGGTTCACTAACGCCCGGTCCACTTCGATATCGAAGCCGTTGTCCAGAACTTCGACATCGACATCCATCGCGTCGTAGACGCTGAGCAGCGGAAGATTCACACCGCGGTGGCGATACAGCGACATTGTCCCAGCGGCACGCGCCGAAATTTCCATGAGCTTGAAACGCTGGTCTACGCCTTTCTTAACCTGAAAGAACCAGAGCCCGCGCATCCGCAAACGCCGATTAATTTCTTCGGCAATCTCCCGAATCTCTGGCGTTAAAGGCCGCGATTTCGAGTTCACGCTGATGCCACAGTGAACGCGGCTGCGTTCTCTTGCCCCGCTAAACCTCAGCTTGCCATAGCGGTCCGTGAAGCAGTCGACGGTCAGTTCTTCCCCCGGAAGATATTCCATCACGAGCAAATCATTGGCCGGAAACAGCGCGTCGACTGCCTCGTTCGGCGCCTCGACGAGATGCGCATTCTTGCCGCCTTCACCTACGTTCGGTTTGAGAAACACTGGGAACGTTTTTACGTCTCGGAAAGCCGGGTAGAGACGCGGCACAAATCGGCAATCAGAAAACAGTTCGTAAGTAAGCCTTTTTTCGCGACAGATCTTTGCGGTTGCGGCATCAGCCGTGATGACGCGGCAAGCCAGCTCGGCGCGCCGCTCAGCCAGATAGAGCGCGACGCTGTCATGCGTCGGAAACACTACATCCACACTTCTTTCAGCGATCAGCTGATTGAAGATCGAGAGGAACTGCGGCGCCTGGATGAACGGCAAAGCGCCGATGTAATTTTTGAAAACAAACCATCCGTGGTCTTCCCTGCTCGATGCGCCCCACACTTCAACGTTGACTGCGTAGGCGAGGGCATCGTGCAGCTCCAGTGCATTCTCAGCACCGCATGGGAAGACCAAGACTCGGATTTTTTCCATTGCGCGATTAGTTTCGCAGTCGCGGATTCTGCGGCACCAGGAGCATACTCAGCCGAATTCACCCTCTCTGTAGGCCGGGAAATAGTCTGTCCCAGCAACACCGCGTGCCGTGGCAAGCTGAGCATAACGTTCGGGGTCAAGTATTCGCCCGCAAAAAAACGCGGTGCGTGTGCCGGTTGACCAACCTTTCTTGAAGAAGCTCAGTCCGTCTTCGGCGTTTCTTCTCAGGCCGGCGCCGCCGCCGAGGTCGAGCCAGCGAATCCGCTCAGAAAAAAATTCCAGTGCCTTCCAGTACAATGCATACGCTGCGCCTAACGTGTAGCCGGCTTCATTCATCGCTTCCAAATGACTGTACCCGATTTCGTTTTGCACGTACCACAAATGCACTCCAACGATCTGGTGCTCGAGCGTTGCGCAAAACGCAGTGATCCCTGGCACACTGAGCTGTTTCGCAAAAGCTTTCTTCGAAAACGCGCGCAGACCGGTGACGTTCCGTTTCCTGGCTAAGGTGGCGTATAGCGCCGTCCAGACCTCGAGCAGTCCAGCTGGGTTTGGCTCGTGCTCGACGGACAATTTTTGCAGCGCTCTTCGCGCGTAGTAACGGTGATGGCTGGTCGTCGCCCGCCCGAGCGGGCAGCTAAGATCGACAACGAAGTGTTCCTTGAAAGGAACGACCTTCTCAAAACAACGCTCGAGCATGGACAGATCATGGTCGCCAAACGGATCCGCCACTAGGGCGAGACTGACGAGCTCGCCCCGCAGATCGTCCAAATCGGCAGCCAATTCGGACCATTTGTCACAAGTAAACAACGGATAGCATCCCATCGCATCCTGATTTCCCGAATTCGCAATGTCACGGACGAGGATCCATCCGCGAGAACGAGGCAAACATCGTGGCCTTCCAAATTCCTCAAACGATGCGGCGTAATCCCGGTGCAGGTAGCCCGTCACGATCTCAGCGCTTCTAATACGACGCGTGCCGTTCGCTCCATATCGCTTCGGTCGTAACGTTGGTCGCACGGGAGAGTCAGGATCTCCGCCGAAAGTTGGTGACTCTGCGTAAACTCGGGCGGAACAACGCCTGTCAGAGGCCAATGGATCGGCGGGTAAATCTGCTGACGAAATAATTTCTGTTGCACGGAGTCGCGGTGTTTCACCCGAATCGGAAATCCCAGAGGAACGACACCTGAAGGCAAGGATGAAAAGAGGGCGAGGTGACCAAGCGTTTTGTCGAGCTCCCTGTAGTTGTCGATCCGACGCTCCGCCACGCCGGAGTACGAAATCACTTTAGTCAGGAGCAGCCGCGACAGTTCGCTCATTGCGTACGGCCCGACAGGCGCTTCGGCCTCCGTCTCTCGAAAAAGCTCGAACCAGCGGCGATCCGCTCCATGCAAATCAAATTCCCTGCGCAGAACTGTCGCAAACCATGCTTTTAACCACCAGTCGCTGGGCGGCGGTTGCAGTTGAGCCGGTTCGAAACTCTGGCTGTCCTTGCAATTTAGAATCCCACCATCGGCCACGCCGACAAACTTTCGCGGACTAAACACGACGAAATCCGCATTCGACCCAACTCTCTGCGTCAACAGCGCCTGGCCGGCATCTTCCAGGACGCGCGCACCGCGTGCCCGCGCTTCTGTCACACATTCGGCATCAGCCGGAAAACCAAAAAAATCGATGACGACAACAAGATCTCGGTCGCGAATGCCACCGAGCCATTTTCGGGAGGTCTGCGCCAACTGGTCGTCCAACGCGTAGAAACGGATCTGTGCTTGTGTCTCCTGGAGCGCCTCCACGATGGCAGGGCATAGGTAAGACGGCAGCCAGACGGTCGGAGGCGAGAACTTGTCCACCACCAGCCTGATGGCCGAGCGCGCGTTGATGAGAAACAAACTATCCTCCTTCAGGAATGCAGGCTCTGACGTGGAAAAGCTCAGCGGCTCCTCGAGCCCAAACATGCCGCCGATGATCTCGTTTCCGACGTCGATCTTTTCCACTTTCGCAGCTGTTGTTCGCGGCCGATGACTACACAGCGGACGCTGGTTCACCGCAAATCAAAGATCACGCAGATATCGTGTTCGCGAACGACAGTTGGATAGCGCGTCTCCATTTTCTCACGAAACTCACGATACTGCTCGAGCCAAAAGAACGATCCGGCCGGCACAAGCAGGTACTGCGCGCCGTCGCTCCGCGCCGCGTCTAACAGTGCCTGCGCCTCCTCACTGTCGCGCGGGTCGCGTCCAGCGTGTTCGCCCAAGCGCGACACATAGATTGTGCCGTCCGATCCGTCTCCCGTGCTCCAGCTCACGGTGGTCGTGCCGGGCTGTTCGCTGACAAGGACGGGATTGGGATCCGCGCTTAAGAGGGCGCCATTACTCTGCGCAGACTGCGGCGCGGCGGCGTGCCCAGTTGCCGCTCGATCGGTGACACCGCGCACCAATAGCCGGGCGAGCAGATCGGAACGATCGGCACCGCGATAAAGACTGAACTGATATGTCATTCCCGGTTCGATCCAGGCGGGAGTTTTGAGGTGTCCAGTGGGCCCTTGCGCAAATAAGTCGCCGCCGGTGAAGCTCGGCGGAGGGAACGGTAGCGCCTGTCGATTATCGAGCCGAAGCAGTTCAGTACGATCACCGCTTGCGACCGCGACGATCGCGTTTACCGCCAAATAGTCACGCACGATCTCGCGAATTCGCCTGATCATATGTTGGAGCGGATACTGCTCGCGCCAAAAACGCTCGCCCGCCGCATAGGCTTCGCGGGTCCGTTTGTTTGCCTTGGCGAAGCCCCATTGCGTGGAATGCGCCGCGAGCGCCGCTTTCTGCATCCGGGCAAGGTCACGAGAAGTGTTGGAACTGTGCTGCCGATACTCTGCGATGACTTGGGCGTGGCAATGCACGGGGAAGTCTTTGGTGATGCGCAGGTAAAGGTCGTAATCCTCTACCGGCTCAACGGCGGAATCGAAGCCACGAACAAAATCAAAGACGCGGCGGCGATAGAGCACGCTGGCCGGGCACCAGATGTAGGTGCCTCCGCGGAGCAATTCGATGTAATGATCGCGTTGTACGCAACGCTGACGGGGCGCGGCGAGGATTGACCCGCTTGTATCGATCACTCGGCAGTGGCCGGAGACCAGCGCGCATTCTGGATGTTCTGTCAGGCAATCGGCGCCGGTCTCCAGCGCGCGCGCGAGGAAACGATCGTCGGCATCGAGAAACGCGATGAGCTCGCCGCGACTTTGCCGGAGGCCTGCGTTGCGGGCCGCAGATCGTCCTGTGTTTTGCTGCCGAAGGTATTGTACGTTCGGGTAGCGCTTCGCCACATCGGCGGTGTCATCAGTTGAACCATCATTCACCACGATGATCTCAAAATTTCGGTAGGTTTGCGCGAGCGCGCTCTCGATCGCGTGACCGAGGAACTGCCCATGGTTGAAACATGGGATGATGACCGACACTAACGCGGCTGTCGGAGTCGATTCTGTCTTCGCTGCTCCCGGAGTTAACTCGCTCACGGCGATTGGTCGTGCTGCGCAGGCGCGGCGGCATCGACCGGCGGGTTTGATTGCTGCTCCGGCGGCAATTCGTCCAGCTGTTTCGCTCGAAGAAAGCCTTTGATCCGGCAGGCGTTGAACACCCACCAATAGAGGCTGTGCAACTGGTCCTGCAGAAGGGCGCGTGCTTCGTCCGTTTCGCGAATGGATGCGGATCGCGGCGCCTCGGCCCGGCGCGGCTCGCTGCCCCCCGACTCAATGTGCTTGGTGTGCTTCATCCACCGGGGGTTGAACAAACCGCGTCGCGAAACACAGTCAAGCTCATTGCTGAGCGGCGGCTGGCGATCTAACTTCGGCGCATGCAACGAGCGGACGGCCGCGCTTACGATCAGCTGCGCCCGGTTGCCTTCGAACTTGGCGTTGCTCCGCACGCCGGCGGATCAGCGCTCGTCACCATGGGCAATACGCGCGTGATTTGTAGCGCGATGGTGGAGGAAAACGTGCCGCGCTGGATGAAAGAACAAAACGTCACCGGCGGCTGGCTCACGGCTGAGTATTCCATGCTTCCTTATTCGACTCACCAACGCCGGCCGCGCGATGTCGCAAAAGGCCGCGTCGACGGTCGTAGCAGCGAAATTCAGCGACTGATCGGCCGCTCATTGCGCGCGGTTGTCGATCTTGAAAAGCTTGGTCCCCGGACAATGTGGGTCGATTGTGATGTACTTCAGGCTGATGGCGGCACTCGCACGGCCGCGATCACCGGCGCCAGCCTTGCCGTCGCCGTCGCCTGTCGCAAACTGGCCCGCGACAAAAAAGTCGATGCGCCGCCGATCCGCAAATTGGTCGCCGCGGTCAGTGCCGGCACATTGAACGGCCACCCGATTGTCGATCTTAGCTATGAAGAAGACAAAGCTGTCACGGTCGATTTCAATCTGGTCGCGACTGAAGACGGCGAGTTCGTCGAAGTGCAGGGCTCAGGCGAGGAAGCAACCTTCACCCAACCAGAGTTGCAGCAGCTGCTGACGCTCGCCCGCAGAGGAATCGCGGAACTGATCGCCGCGCAACGAGCCGTCCTTGCGCGCATCATGGTTTCGTCGCCAGAATAATGAATTTCCCGAGAGACTTACTATTCCTGTTCTTTATTCCGTTTGTGGTTTTGGCACTCGTCGCGCTTCTTGGAATCGTGCTTGTTCAATTTTTTTCCCACTGACCCCGTCTCATGACACGCGCGCTGATCACCGGCATCACCGGCCAGGACGGCAGCTACCTGGCCGATCTGTTGCTGCAAAAAAACTATGAGGTGCACGGCATCATCCGGCGCGCCAGCACGTTCAACACATCCCGCATCGATCACCTTTATGCCGATCCGCACATCAATGGCGTGCGCCTGTTTCTGCACTACGGCGATCTCGGTGACTCGGTCAATCTGGTGAAGCTGCTTTACGAATTGAAACCGGATGAAATTTATCATCTCGGTGCGCAAAGCCACGTGCGCGTCAGCTTCGACATTCCCGAATACACATCCGACGTGACCGGCGTCGGCACGATCCGCATCCTTGAAGCGATTCGCGAAGCCGGAATCCGCTCGCGTTTTTATCAAGCTTCGAGCAGCGAAATGTTCGGCAACGCGCAGCAGGTGCCGCAAAATGAGAAGACGCCGTTCTGGCCCCGCAGTCCCTATGGCGTGGCGAAAGTCTTTTCCTATTGGGCGACGGTCAATTACCGCGAGAGCTACGGCTTGCACGCGAGCAACGGCATCCTCTTCAACCACGAGAGCCCGCGACGCGGGGAGACTTTTGTGACCCGCAAAATTTCCCGCGCCGTCGCAGCCATCAAACATGGGCTGCAACACGAGTTATTTCTCGGCAACCTGGATGCGAAACGCGACTGGGGCTACGCGCCGGAATATGTCGAAGGAATGTGGCGCATTCTTCAACACGAGCGGGGCGACGACTTCATCCTCGCCACCGGTCAAGCCCACAGCGTCCGCGAATTCGTCGAAGCGGCATTCGCACATGTCGATCTTGACTGGAAAAAATACGTGCGACACGACGCGCGTTACGAGCGGCCGGCCGAAGTCGATTCGCTCGTCGGCGACGCGGCGAAAGCGCGGAAGCTTCTTGGCTGGGAACCGAAAGTGCGTTTTGATGAGCTCGTTCGTTTGATGGTCGACGCCGATCTCGATTTGCTTTCGCGCGAAACGCCGCGCAAACATCTCGGCAAACTGCCCTGAGACTGTAGTGGCCGCTGTCCTCAGCGCCAGTTTGTCAAGCTACCGAATCACCAGCGTCGCGGTATTGCGGTGCGGGTCCATCGAGCTGGCTGAGACCATGCTTGGAACGACCGCGCCCAAAGGCGCATCGACAATCGTGACCCGGGCGCCCAAACCGACGACGTTATAGAGATTGATCACGTCGGTTGAGCGCATCCGGATACAGCCATAGCTCATCGGCAGTCCAATGTTCCGTTCTTCCGGAGTGCCGTGAATGTAAATGTGCCGGCCAAATGCGTTCGCATTGCGAGCTTCGCGTCCGCGTAGCCAGAGAATCCGCGTCACGATTGGATCGCGTCCCGGAGCGTCGACCGGGATGATCTCACCAGTCCTACGCAAGTCTTTAAAGACCGTGCCGGCCTCCGCGCCATCGCCGATTTTCTGCGCGACCTCGAGGTCGCCCAACGGTGTGCAATAACTGCCGCGCCAATCGCCCAAGCCGAACTTGGACGTCGAAATCGGATAAATCGCCGCGACATTGCCGTGATCCAGCAGCGCCAGTTTCTGTTCGCGCGTGCTGATAACAATCTGATGCTCGGTATCGTGCACGGCGCATCCGGAAAGGAGCA
>DATDFJ010000214.1:0-2935 GCA_036522675.1 Chthoniobacterales bacterium
AAGGACTTCCACACCTGCAATTTCTTCTGTCATTCCGAGCGAAGTCGAGGAATCTCTTATTGTTTCGATGACACGCGTGGCTGAGAAAATCATTGTCGCGCTCGATGTCGCGAGCGCGAAACAAGCGCTCGATTTGGTCGATCAGCTGCGGGGACAGATTTCATTCTTCAAAATCGGTCTCCAACTTTATACCGCCGAAGGTCCCGAAATTGTGCGCGCGGTTCGCGATGCCGGGGCAAGGGTGTGGCTCGATCTAAAGCTGCTCGACATCCCAAACACCGTTGCCCGCGCGGTGGAGTCAGCCAGCACTCTGGGCGTGCAGATGTTGACGATTCATCTCAGTGGCGGTGCGGAGATGATCCGCGCCGCGACAACCGCGCGAAAAACAAACATGTCGATCTTGGGCGTAACCGTGCTAACGAGCGCGACCGAACAAACGCTGCGCGAGATTGGAATCTCCGATCGAGTGGAAGCGCAGGTTCTGCGTCTGGCGAAGCTTGGCGTGGAAAATGAAATCGACGGCGTTGTTGCCAGCCCGCATGAGATCAAGACGCTCCGGGCAACGTTCGGCGATCAAATCAAAATCGTGGTGCAAGGAATTCGGCCGGCCTGGGCGGAGCCGGGCGATCAAAAACGATTCATGACACCGCGCGCCGCGCTCGAAGCCGGCGCAGATTACATCGGGATTGGGCGGCCGATCACGGCGCATAGGAATCCGCGCGAGGCCGTGGAAAGAATCTTGGGGGAACTCGCCAACTAATTGTCATGTTGAGCGAAGCGAAACATCTCTGGCCGTTCTCTCCGCAAAAATCAGAGATTCTTCGCTCCCGCTCAGAATGACAGCAGAGTTGTTCGATTCCTTAGTCGTTCTTCACGACGTCGATTCGCGATCTGCCGCCATCAATATGGCGATCGATGAAGCGCTGCTCGAAGCCGCGCAGGCGCCGTCGATTCGATTTTATCGCTGGGGTTCCCCTGCCCTGTCGTTTGGATATTTCGGCCGGTTCGCCGACGTCGCCGCTTATGCGGGCGAGCGCGATTTAGTCCGACGTTGGACCGGTGGTGGAATCGTTTTCCACGGCGAGGACCTCACCTATTCCATTGTGATTCCGGCAACTGACCCTCGGTTTCATGAATCGGCAGCGTCGATTTACGAGAAACTTCACCGTGCGCTGCGGCGGGCATTGCTTCAGCAGGGCCAATCCGCAACTGTAGCCGGCGCCGCTGACGCCGGAAATGCCCGTGCGGGTCGCACCGCGGCCAGCGACCGCGGCTACAATCATTGTTTCTCAAATCCAGTCCGGGCCGACGTGATGCTCAACGGCCGCAAGATTGCCGGCGCGGCGCAGCGGCGCACCGCACGCGGTCTGCTCCAGCAAGGCAGCATCCAGCATGTCGATGTTGGAAACGGATTGCCACAACGCTTCGCCGTGGCATCGGCCGGCAGATGCGAAACTCGAGAGATCGATCGCAGCATTGTGCAACGCGCGCACGAAATCGCCGCGCAAAAGTACGCGACCGACGCGTGGCTGCGGAGAAGGTAGGGCGAGCGTCTCGCTTGCCGGATCTTAGGCAAGCTGGAAGCTTGCCCTACTCTAGGCGCCCTTCTATGCTGCGACCGTGGAAGTGTTCGCACGCTCGGGTTTGGAACGCATTCGCGCCCCCGCCGCAGTTTCAGGGAGTCCGCTTGCCCGCGCGACGCGACTGGTGCAAGCGCAGCTCGACGAAGTCGAACAGCGAATCATTAAACAAGCGGCGGCGTTCGACCCGGCGATTGAAGGCTACGTCGCCTATGCCATTGGCGGGCGCGGCAAACGGCTCCGCCCGCTCGTCGCGCTTCTCGCCGGCGGCGCCACCGGTGCAATCAATTCCGAACATGTCGATCTTGCCGTAATCGTGGAACTGATTCACATCGCCACGCTCGTCCACGACGACGTGATGGACGAGGCGGAGCGACGCCGCGCCCAGCCGACGGTGCATGCGCGCTGGGGAAATTCGCTCAGCGTTTTGCTCGGCGACTGTCTGTTCGCGCACGCGCTCACGCTCTCGACCCACTTTGAGAATTCCGAGATCAGTCGCGCCATTGCGCGCACGGCGAGCGAAATCTGTTCGGGCGAAATGATCCAAACCCAGCGGCGTTTCGATCTCAAACTCGGGGTCGACGATTATTTGCGCATTGTGAAAATGAAAACCGGCTCGCTCTTCGCCGCCGCGGCGGAACTCGGTGCATTGATCAGCGAAGCCGATCCCGCCAACCTGGAAACTCTGAGGAATTTCGGCCTTCGCGTCGGCGCTGCCTACCAGATCTACGACGATTGCCTGGACATCGCCGGCGATGAAACCGCCACCGGCAAAACGCTCGGCACCGATCTGCGCAAGGGCAAGTTCACGCTCCCGATCCTTTTCTTTCTGCGCGCGGCGAGCGAATTCGAACGGGAACGCTGCGCCGGTTTGATTCTCGACGGCAGATGCGACGAAGTCGCCGAGTTATTGAAGAAGCGCTCGGGCAACGGCGCATTGGATGAATCGATCGCCGCCGGAACCAATCTCATCGCCGAAGCGCAACACGCGATCGGGCCGCTGGCCTCGAACGCGCACGGACGCGCGCTTCTCGCGCTCGGCGACGCTCTGCGCGAAATGTTCGAGCAAGTGCGGGCGTGATGAAATGTGGGAGGGACCTCAGCGTCCCGACGACAGACGAGTTCGACTCACGGCACTGAGGCGGCTCCCACATTACATGCCGCAGCTCAAAATACGCGAACTCCCCCAGGACGAGCGGCCGCGGGAAAAACTCCTCGCGCGCGGTGCTGATGCGCTGAGCAAATCGGAGCTGATCGCGATTCTGCTGCGAACCGGTCGCGAGAAAGCGAACGCGGTCGAAGTGGCGCGCGAACTTCTGGAAAAATATCGATCGCTCGAAGGGCTGAGCCGCTGC
>DATDFJ010000215.1:0-3241 GCA_036522675.1 Chthoniobacterales bacterium
GACATAACTGCGAGCTCGTTTGAGTCGTGGCGAGCACGGCAGCCGCGTGAGCAGTTCTCGGCAAAAACGTTAAACGAGTATCGCGCGGCGATCGCCGGTTTTTGTAAATGGCTCGTCGAGCCTCGGGCCGGGGTTAATCCGATGCGGTCCGTGCAAAGCATCAAAGCCGTCGGAGATCCGCGGCGGAAAAGGCGAGCGTTCGCGCCTGAGGAATTGTGGCGGTTGGTGAGCGTAGCAGGCGAGCGTGGAATCGTTTATTTGGTGGCGGCGTTCACGGGGCTGAGGCGTGGCGAGCTGGAAAAGATTCAATGGCGCGACGTGCACATTGACGGAACCCAGCCGTACATCAGCGTCCGATCGTCCATTGCGAAAAATGCAAAAGCCGTGGCTCAACCGTTGCCGGCGGGCGTGGCAGCTGTGTTACGGCGGTTACGGCTTGGGCACGTGGCGCCACATGATTTGGTTTTCAAACGATTGATGTCAGACATGAATCGTTTCCGCGAGGATCTCGAAGCAGCCGGTATTGAATACGTCGATGACAAAGGTGAGTACGCGGACTTTCATTCGCTTCGAAAAACATTCGCGACTGAACTTGCAAAGGCGGGCGTGGCGACGCGCGTTGCGATGGAGCTAATGCGGCACAGCGATCCGAAGCTAACGACAAAGATTTACACTGATGCTGGAATGCTGCCGATTTGGGATGCGGTCGGTGCTTTGCCGATGTTCAACGACACACAAATAGACACACTAAAATTAGTCGAGACCGGTAAAGCTGTGTCTGAGCCTGTCGCCATATCGCAACACAACTGCGCAGCGTTAGATGGTGAGGATGAGGCGCTTAGTCAGGAAGTGGCAGCGCCGGTCACAAAGAGTCCAGTTGTAGGAGAAAATGCACCGTGCAGGAATCGAACCTGCAACCCAGCGGTTAAGAGCCGCTTGCTCTACCAATTGAGCTAACGGTGCGGGGAAATTTCAGATTGAAGATTTCAGATTGCCGATTGAACGCAAGCTCGGCGAAGTCGACGCGCGCGATTACGCCTGCGTGTGCCGCGCGTAATGGCGTTCGACGCCGCGCGGGAGCAGCCGTTTGCGTCCGCGCTGGCGGCGGCGGGCGAGCGTGGCGCGACCGCCTTTTGTTTTCATACGGGCGCGAAAACCGTGCTGGCGTTTACGCGTGCGTTTGGAGGGCTGATAGGTGCGTTTCATAAGGCCGGCCGATTCGCTCGGCGCGATTTTGGAGCGGTTACAGTAGAAATACGCGTCGCGTTGTCAATTGGTCGCAAGTTGACTGTCGATCCTGCCTTCGCACATTGCCAGCGCACAGCATCGTTCAAATAATCAATGGCAACCGCGACCGAAAAAGTGGTGATTGAACCGGCGACCGAAGCCGACCTCGACGAGCTATCGGAAATGCTCGGTGGACTCTTCGCGCAGGAGGGTGATTTTCGGCCCGACAAAGAGAAACAATTGCGCGGACTGCGTCTGATCTTCGAGCAACCCAGCCGCGGACGCGTGTTTGTATTGCGCCGCGACGGCGCCATTGTCGGGATGATCAACCTGCTTTTCACCATCAGCACGGCCGAAGGTGGGTTCGTCATTTTGCTCGAAGACCTCGTCATCCATAAACAATTCCAAGAGCACGGCTACGGCGCGAAGTTGCTCCAGCACGCGATCGAATTTGCGAGGCAGAAGAATTTTCTCCGCATCACGTTGCTGACCGATCGGCCGGAAAACGTGGCCCAAGAATTTTTCCGCAAGCACGGCTTTGTCGAGTCGTCGATGATCCCGATGCGCTTGTGGGTCACGCCCGACACGGACCAGGCGCAACAAACGCTGTAGCGGCGCGGTGCTGTCATCCCGAGCCGCGAAAACGGTGAGGGACCTCGCAAAGAGTCGCCGATTACCGAAATTAGATTGGGCAGTCACGCGTTGACAGAGGCAAGCTGTTGTTCCGGCATCCGATTTGTGCAGCTCGTGTGACGCGCGAGCGCCTGTGAGGTCCCTCACTTCGTTCGGCATGACCCGGCAAAACCGAGGGGACGCCAATCGCACGCTATTTGCGCTTTTCGATCTCGTCAGCCAGTTGTCGCGCGAGGCGGTGTTTGAAATCGGAGCGGAATTCGATTTCATCGACGGCTTTGGCGACTTCTTTGGCGGCGGCGGCCGTCTTGGGCAGATCTGATTTCGCGTAGGCGCGCAACTCGTCGGCGCGCGCGGTCTCGGAGAAGAAGCTGAACAAACTCGGTGCGAGACTATTGGCGCCGAGCGCGTCGGTCTTGGCGAGCAGCGCTTTCATATTCGCTTTGGCAAAATCCCAGGCGAGATCGGGCTGCCCGCCGTAGCGCGCGACTTTGCCAACGATGAAAACAGCGCGACTGGTCGGCAATTCATCCGTAAGCGCGATCTGCAGAGTTTTTGTCGCGAGCTTAGCGTCCCGTGCCGCGGCGAGCGCGTCGTAACAGTAGGCCTTTTCTTCTAGGCTTGTCGTGTTCAGCCCGATCTCATGCAATTTGTTCCAAGTCTGGTCGTTTGCCTCATGGCCGACTACCCAAAGCACCGACGCGCGCTGATCGGGGGCGAGTGAACCGGGATCGGCAAGATACTTAGCAAAGCGTTCGCGGCAGACGGCGATGACTTGTCGATCTTCCAAATCGCCGAGAGCGGAGATCAAACTCGCGCGGAGGAGCGCGTGCCGCGGCGTATCGGTCTTTTTCGGTTCCCAGCCGAGTTCATCGAAGCTCGGGCGCAAAATCGAGCGGGCGTAGGCTTGAAATTTCTCCCGCATCGCATTCGCGACGAGCAGCCGATTGATGAAATCGAACGCGTTGATGATTTGCTCGCGCTCCGCCAGCTCGGTTTTGTTCGGCAACTTGTCGATGATTTCGAGATACTGTGACACGTTCGCACGCCCCGCTTGCGCGAGCGCCCAGGCGTCGCCTAACAAATTTACGCGGTCGGGCACGCTCAACTTTGGCAGCGCAGCAAGCAGCAGGTTCCATGAACGTTCGTCGTACTGGACGCGGTAATTGCCGGCGCCCTCCGCGTTGAGTTTCAATGCGCGATCTGCTGCGATTCCGGAGAGATTGTCGATCTTGCCCGTCATCAATCGGCTCTGCGGTTGCGTATCGCCGACGAGAGAATAGGTGAGGGGAATTTTCCATTGCAGCGGCGGCGCCTTTGGGAAGTTGATCGTGAATCGTTCCTGCGTGAGCGAAACTTTGTCGGCGTCGCGTTTGACGGT
>DATDFJ010000216.1:0-2742 GCA_036522675.1 Chthoniobacterales bacterium
CCGGCGAAAACGTCGCGCTCGTCACCGATGCCGGCGTGCCCGGGCTGTCCGATCCTGGCGAGCGGCTCGTGCGGGAATGCATCAAGCGCGACCTGCCGTTTACCATTGTGCCGGGCCCCTCAGCGATTTTGACGGCGCTCATCGGTTCAGGGTTTCCAACGAACAATTTTTGCTTCGGCGGATTCCTGCCCGTAAAAAGCGGTCAGCGGGAGCGCGAGCTGCGCAGCGCCGCCGCGCGCGACACCACGTCCGTCTATTTCGAGTCACCCTACCGGCTGACAAAAACTCTGCACGCAGCGCTCGACATTCTGCAAGATCGACAACTGTGCGTCGCGCGCGAGCTGACGAAAAAATTCGAGGAATTCCGCCGCGGCACCGCCCGTGAGTTACTTACTCATTACGAATCACGCCGGCCAAAAGGCGAAATCGTGCTGGTGATTTCGGCGGTTGCCAAGCGCGACGTTGTGTGAGATTTTGCGCGGCTTTTCTGACGCCAGTACGATCCGAGCCGGACTGGCATAGGCAGCTACAACTTTTCGCGGTTATGGCTTACGCAATTATTAAGACAGGCGGGCGACAGCATCGTGTGGCCGAAGGTGACACGGTGGATGTCGATCTTTTGGAGGTCGAGCCGGGCAAAACCGCCACGTTTGGCGAAGTGCTCTTTCATGCCGACGGTAAACAAGTGACGCACGGCGACCCGTTCATTTCCGGTGCCAAAGTTACCGCCGAAGTCCTCGAGCAGCGCAAAGACAAAAAGGTGATCGCGTTCAAATACAAACGGCGCAAAGGCTATCACCGCACGGTCGGGCATCGTCGCAAGCTGACCCGCGTCAAAATCAAATCGATCCACCTTGGTTCGAAGAAAAGCGCGACGAAAAAGAGCGAGGAATAATTTCATCCTTCATCCCTCATCCTTCTACTTTCTTTCCCCATGGCTCACAAAAAAGGACAAGGCAGCGTTAAAAACGGCCGTGACAGCGTCAGCAAACGGCTCGGCGTAAAAAAATTCGGCAGCGAAGTCGTCGTCGCCGGCAACATTATCATCCGCCAGCGCGGGACCAAGTTCTTGCCCGGCAAAAACGTCGGCCTCGGCCGGGACTACACCATTTTCGCCTTAGTCGACGGGAGCGTGCGCTTCGATCGCAATGGCCGGCGCGTCAACGTTGATCCGGTCGCGGCTGCGTCATCTTAAGCGAAGCGCAGCGCGGTCGAAAGATCGGGAGTGATGGGTGACAAGTTCGGGATCCCTCGACTGGCTCGGGATGACCGCTTGTAACGTCCGCGTCTTTTACGGTATAAACGGCGTTGCCTTTTCATGAAATACAACACCTTCATCCTCTTCGGCGCGCCCGGAAGCGGTAAGGGTACGCAGGGCAAAACGCTCGGAACGATCCCGCGATTTTTTCATTGCCCCTGCGGCGACGTGTTTCGCTCGATCGACACGCGCACCAAAGTCGGAAAGGCTTTTCTCGAATACTCCAGTAGAGGCCAGCTCGTGCCCGATGACATCACGGTCGAGCTTTGGAAGGAGGCGATCGACGCGGCGGTCGACGCGCACAAGTTCAAGCCCGACATCGACATTCTTGTGCTCGATGGTATCCCGCGAAACGTCGGTCAGGCCGAGATCATGGAAAAGATGATCGACGTGCAGAAGCTCTTCCATCTCTCGTGTCCGGATCGCGAGACGCTCTTTCAGCGCTTGAAGAAGCGCGCGCTCAAGGACAATCGGCTCGACGATGCCAACGAGCAGGTAATTCAAAAACGGCTCGACATTTACGAGAAGGAATCGAAACCGGTCCTTGGTTATTATCCGAAACATTGCGTGACCGTGATTGACGCCACCCAACCGCCCGCCAAAGTGTTATTCGATATCCTGGCAAGCGTAAATGGCGTCAAACAACACCCCGTACCAGCAGAAGCGGCAGCAGCAGTTTGAAAATTTCACCGCGTCGGCGCTTTACTGCGAGAAGTGCCGCGCCACCATGCCGGTCCGCGAGCGGCTGCTCTTGATCCTGCCCGATCGCGAACTGTTCGATTATCTCTGCACTGGCTGCGGTTCATCCATTGGCCGACGCGAAGTCACCGCGGGCGAAAAATTGATGGAACAGACGATCGCCGCGCGCGGCGCGCGACGTGCCGCGATGGCAGCTTTGCCGTAGCGGGCGATGCGCGTTGTCTTTATCGGCACCGGCGCAATCGGCGTGCCGGCTTTGCGGGCGCTGCTGCATTCAACCGAGCACGAGCTCGTTGGTGTTGTCACTGGACAAGACAAGCCGGTCGGCCGCGATCAACGCATCGAGGCGTCGCCGATCGGTGGAGCGCGACCGCCCGGCGTGCCGCTGCTGCAACCGGCGCGCATTAAAGATCCAGAAGCAATCGCGCAAATGCGCGCCCTGAAACCGGACGTGATCATTGTGGTGGCCTACGGCCAAATCTTATCTCGCAACACGCTCGAAATCGCTTCCGTCGCCTGCCTCAATTTGCACGCTTCGCTTTTGCCGCGGTGGCGCGGTGCCGCGCCGATTCAGGCGGCAATCGCTGCCGGTGACCGCGAAACGGGAATTACCGTCATGTTCATGGACCCGGGACTCGACACCGGCGACATCCTGCTGCAGCGCAAGATCGACATCCTGCCAAACGACACCGGAGGCACATTGCACGATCGGCTCGCGCAAGTTGCGCCCGAAGCGTTGCTCGAATCTTTGCGCCTGCTCGCCAGCGGCAACGCGCCGCGAGAGG
>DATDFJ010000217.1:0-4783 GCA_036522675.1 Chthoniobacterales bacterium
GCAGCAATACGACGGCGCGGAAGATCGACATCGTCCGCACAATCTATTCGAGCCGGTCGACGCGACCGAAGACCATGGCGCCCACGGCGATTTTGACGCGCGCGCCCACAGCGTCAGCCCGCAACTGTGGACGAATACGCACCGCACCTGGGTGGTGATCGGGGGATTGGCCGTCCTCGGTCTGGTCGCGCCGTTGTTGTTGAGGCGCGACTAACGCGAGCGGGCGCGACATTGTCGATCTTGTCTCGGGCGCAGGAATAACGCACGATGCGCGAATGGCCGAGGAGACGATCGCGCTCGAGCGCGCCGAGCAGGTGGATGAAAAACTCGTGCGCGGGATCGGAATCCCGGCACTCACCGCAAATATTGTCAGCTGCACGATTGGCGCAGGCATCTTCGTAATCCCGGCAGCGGTGGCACGGGGCCTCGGACCAGCCGCGCCGCTTGCGTTCATCGTATGCGCAATCGCGATGGTGCTGTTTGTCACTTGCTTCGCGATCGCGGGCAGCCGCGTTTCGCTGACCGGCGGACTTTATGCTTACGTCGAAGTCGCATTTGGTCGTTACGTCGGATTTCTCGCCGGCGTCCTTTATTTTCTGACGGCACTCGGCGCAGTCGCGGGAGTGGTGAACGTGCTCGCGAATTCGGTTGCGCTGGTGATGCCGTTTCTCGGTGGTCCAGCCATGCGGATTGTGGTCATGCTGATTGTTTATGCCGGGCTCGTCTTCATTAACATCCGCGGCGTACGCGAAGGAGCCGGCGCGGTGACGGTGATCACGTTCGCAAAACTTCTCCCGCTGTTGTTATTCATCGGCGTCGGGATTTTTTTCATTCACCCGCCCAACATCACGTGGTCAGTCTGGCCGACCAGTAAAGCATTGGGCGATGCGGTCATTTTGCTCATCTTCGCCTTTGTCGGGATCGAAGTGGCATTGATCCCAAGCGGTGAAGTGAAAAACCCGGCGCGCAACGTTCCTCGCTCGGCTTATCTCGCGCTTGTCATCACCACCACTATTTACATTCTCATCCAGCTCGTGGCGCAGGGAACGCTCGGTGGCGATCTCGCCAACTATAGCGATGCACCCCTGGCCGAAGCGGCCGCGAAATTTCTCGGCAATGTCGGCCGTACCATCTTGCTTGCCGGCGCGACCATTTCGGCGTTCGGTTTTGTGACGAGCGATATTCTAAGCTCGCCGCGGATGATTTTCGCCTTTGGCCGCGACGGCGCGTTGCCGGCGTGGTTCGCACATGTCCACCCGCGCTACCGCTCGCCTGATGTTGCTATCATCACGTATGCCGTCCTCGCGTTCGCGTTATCGGTCAGCGGCACATTCGAGCAATTGGCGGTGCTCTCGAATGTCGCGGTTTTGCTGATGTATTTGGTTTGCTGTATGGCTTGCTGGGTGTTGGTTCAGTTTAATGTGCGTGGTGATGGCCAGCCGTTTCACTTCCCCGGGCTGCAATTTATCCCAGCACTCGCCGTTGCCGCGATCGGTTGGATTCTCGCGCACGCGACGGTGCGCGAATTCACGATCACCGGAATGGTGTTGGCGATCGCATCGATTCTATACGCCGTCGGCGACCTTTTAAGCTCTCGTAAGATCGACAATTCGTCGGTTCGACGGAGTCTCGGCCCACCGACTTAGAACGGGATTTTCATTCCAGCCACTCGCACGCCGCGATGAAATCGTCGAACACGTTTTGTTTGCGCGGCTTCGTCCCGGCGAGATGCCATTCCTCCCCGTACTCGCCGCCGCCGCGAATGTTGGCGAGCGCGTAGATGCCGCCCATTTCCAACCAGACTGCGATCGCCGGCGTGAACGTCGGCGTTTCAGAAATATCGAACCCGCCATAGCCGAAAAGCACCGTGGGATTGTTCCTGTTTTTCTCCAGGCCTTTGCGTCCGTCGCTTAGCTGTTGTATTTGCGTGAAGGCGAGCAGAATGGCGCCCAGCGCGAGCACGAAAATTTTGTTTGTCACCCGCCAACAATGTGGCATATCACGCGCTCTTCCGAAGGCTGGAATGAGTCGCGTCGCTTCCCAGGTTAATTTCGCCGCACTGATGTGCGCCGCGCTTGTTTCAACGGCAATCGCGGCCGACGATTTTCCGGCGGCCGGTCCGACCGTCTCGGGCAGCCGAGCGCGACTGCATCGTGGTCGCGCGGCAGCGCCGGAACGCGCCCCGCTGGCGGTGAAACGCGCGATCTGGGCGGCGAACCAACTCTGTTCAAAGCCGTATCGTTACGGCGGCGGACATCATTCCTTTCGCGACACTGGCTACGATTGCTCCGGAACGATTTCCTACGCGCTCGGCGGCGCCGGTTTGATTAAAACACCGATGAGCTCGGATGAATTTCGGGTGTTCGGCCAACGCGGCCGCGGGAAATGGATCACGATTTACGCGCGGCCGGGCCACACCTTCGCGGTCATCGCCGGGCTGCGACTCGATACGACGCCGTTCATCACCGGCCGCGAAGCTTGGAAACCCGGTTGGCAATCGACGGCACGTGCGCCGGCCGGGTTCGATGCGCGCCATCCGGTCGGACTGTGACTCGCGTAGTAAGTCACAGCCGAAAATTCCAGATCCCAAACTCCAAAGAAGCTCCAAAATCCAAACTCGAATCGCTTACTACCGACCGACCAAATCGGCCCGGCGTTTCGGATTTTCGCGCGCCGAACTGCGCAAGTTACGCGCCCTGAAAACGCCCGCCGGCGTGCAACGCTTTCTGGACGAGCTGCCGTACAACCTGAGCTACACCGCGCGCTCACCGAAGAAAGTTCTCCAAGATCGCACCGCCTCCTGCCTGGAAGGCGCGATCTTTGCTGCGGCCGCGTTGCGCGTGCTCGGATTCCCGCCGCTCATCTTCGATTTGGAAGCGGAACAGGACACCGATCATGTGGTCGCACTTTTTAAGGTGCGCGGCCATTGGGGCGCGGTCGCAAAATCGAATTTCACCGGCTGCCGTTATCGGGAGCCGGTCCATCGCACGTTGCGCGAGCTGGCGATGACGTATTTTAACGTCTACTTCAATTTGCGCGGCGAACGCACCCTGCGCCGTTACTCGGGCCCGGTGAACCTCGCGCGTTTCGACGCGCTTGACTGGATGACCACAGACAAACCGGTCTGGTTCGTCGCCGAACACCTTTGCGAAATCCCGCACCGGCCATTGTTAAGATCGACAATGGAAAACAATCTCACCCGCGTGGATCCGCGCACGATCAAAGCCGAGATGGTCGGCCACCGCAAGAAAGCTCCACGATCCAGGCTCCGACCCAGAGTCTAACCGAGGAAGTACTGGAACCAGTCGAAGCTCCGTTCTTGTCGCTTCAAGTTTTCGACGTGGGTCCGAACCGAGTCCTCATAAGTTGTACCTTTATCGAGCAAGAAGTGCGCGCCTCGGATGATATCAGGTATGCGCGCGCGAAGGCTTTCGTCTTCCATGCAAACCGTCTTACGGCGGTGGGCGAGCCGTTGATTGCACTCGCTCTCTTTGCGGCCGTCAGCGGGATACGACTCGCAGTCCGGTAGCACCGAATAGAACGGCACGCCGTTGAACAAGTACTCTGGCCACGGGCAACCCGATAAAGCGAGCCAGGGAGTGCCCACAAACTGGCCCAGAAACGCAAATCCCGTATGCGGCGCGAGGAGAACATCGGACGCGGCCATTAATGCCACTTGATTCCACAGACCAATGTCGAAGCAGTTCTCCACAAACGGCAGCTTTTCGACAAGAAGATCGACATCTTTTACGGCAATCCCTCGCGTGTAGCTTTGGCCGCCAACGCTTGCGGAAACGCCGCTTACATAAACGCGCAGGTTCGGCAGTGCTTGCGCCAGGGCTGAGAATATTTCACTCCACGCTTCGAGTGAAGGGCGGCGTTGTGGACCGATGAAGCCGCCCGGAACCACATAAAAAGTCGGTCCATCGTGTCGATAACGCTCGGCGAACAACTGCGCGTCGCGCGGAATAGGAATGCGAAACCGCGCGTTGGCCGCAAACGGCAGCGGGTCATCCGTCCCAATCAATCCGGTTGTGTTCCAGCGGCACTCCCACCCGCGCGAGAACCCGGTCCAGACCGAGCCTTTGAGATAACCTTGCAGCGCGGTCTGGAGCGCGATCAGCTGGCTAGCATCCTTGTGCGGTCGCAAAAGCTCCAGCCGCAGGCGTGAGTCGGTGATAACGTAATCCCAATCTGTGCCGATCGCTTGGATCGACGACGCAGCCTCTCCCTCGGCGATGACTTCAGGCACATCAATGGGGTAAGCGCCACTTATCCACGGACATGCCTCGACCAATGTGATGGGCGAGGCGGCGTTCACTGCCACGTACACGTCAACTTTGTCGCCGTTTGCCGAATAGTAGCCGTAGGCGTGCTGCAACGCTTCGAGCAAATGTCCTACTGGTCTGTAAAAGGCCCAATTCACTAGTAAGCGCTTTTTCACCGCTTCAGCCTCGGCTCGTGACTATTGACGCTCGCGCTCCACTGCTCAAGGTAGGTGTTAGCAAGCTGCGCGTCATATCATGGTCCTTCACATCCTCACGGCGGTAACGCGGCCGGAGAATTTGCCGAAACTCGCGGAGAGTCTGATTCCCGCGGCCACTGCCGGCGTCGAACTCGCGTGGCACCTCGGCTACGATCTGGAGCGCCGGCATGTTGCCGGACAAGCCGTCAAAAACCGGTTGCTCGACAGGATCGGCCCGGGTCGGGATTGGGTATGGATCTTGGATGACGACAACACTGCCCATCCGGAATTTTTCCGGCGGCTGACTGAGACGGTCGC
>DATDFJ010000218.1:0-6363 GCA_036522675.1 Chthoniobacterales bacterium
TCGACAAATGCCACCAGGTCGGCATCGGAGTGATTATGGATTGGGTGCCTGCACATTTCCCAAAGGACGCGCATGGGCTCGCTGAATTTGACGGGACCGATCTTTATGAGCACATGGACCCGCGCCAGGGAGAGCACCAGGATTGGGGCACGCTGATTTTCAATTACGGCCGCAACGAGGTGCGGAATTTTTTGATCGGCAACGCGCTTTTCTGGCTAGACAAGTACCATATCGACGGTCTTCGCGTGGACGCCGTCGCCTCGATGCTTTACCTCGATTACTCGCGCAAACCGGGACAGTGGATCCCGAATGTCTTCGGCGGCCGCGAAAATTTGGACGCGATTTATTTTTTGAAGCGGTTCAACGAGATTTGCTACGAGCGTTTCCCGGGAGTCGTCACGATCGCGGAGGAATCAACCGCTTGGCCGAGCGTTTCCCGCCCGACCTATCTCGGCGGACTCGGCTTCGGGTTCAAATGGAACATGGGCTGGATGCACGACTTTCTCGAATACATGTCGCTCGATCCGATTTACCGGCGGTTTCATCACGGCAACATCACGTTCTCGCTGCTCTATGCGTTTACCGAGCATTTCATTCTCGTGCTGAGCCACGACGAGGTCGTGCACGGCAAACGTTCATTGCTTTCGAAAATGCCCGGCGACGAATGGCAGAAGTTCGCCAACCTGCGGATGTTTAACGCCTGGATGTACGGTCAGCCCGGCAAAAAACTCTTATTCATGGGCGGCGAATTTGGCCAGTTGCGGGAATGGAACCACGACATCAGCCTCGACTGGCAGCTTGTCGATCTTCCGAAACACGATGGGCTGCGCCGGCTGGTGCAACATTTAAATTACACCTACAAAAACGAGCCGGCGCTCTGGCAACAGGACGATTCTTACGAAGGCTTCGAGTGGATCGATTTCCACGACGCCGACAACAGCGTCGTGTCGTTCATGCGCAAATCGCGCGAGGGCGAAACGATCATTTTCGTGGTCAACGCGACGCCGGTCGTTAGGCACGACTATCGCCTCGGCGTGCCGCGCGCCGGATTTTATCGCGAGATCATCAACACCGACGCCGACACGTACGGTGGCAGCAATGTTGGCAATTACGGCGGTGTGCAAAGCGAAGATCGACAATGGATGGGCCGCGAACATTCCGTCCTCATCCACCTGCCGCCGCTGGCGACCGTGGCCTTCAAGCTGGAGTAATTGTCGAGGCGTTTGTGCCAAGCGCCTGGTTTTTCGGTTCGGTGCTTGACCCAAGCACCGCCACCACGTCGCCGCTTCATTCGTCGGCTCGGCAGAGGTTCGCCCCCGCGTAGGGCCCATAACCTTCGTGCTTGACTAAATTTACCGCACCGCGTAAAAGAGCGGTCACTATGAAAAGGGACCTCCGCGGCTTCACTCTGATCGAACTTCTCGTCGTCATCACCATCATTGCCATTCTGGCCAGCTTCGCGCTGCCCGCCTACACAACCGTGCAAATGCGCGCCCAGCAGACCAAGGACCTCTCGAACATCAAACAAATCGGGCTCGCACTAAAACAATTTGCGAGCGACAACAACGGCAGTTTCCCCAATAAAGTCCCATCGAGCGACTATTCAACGGCGACTAATTTGACATCGAGCAACTTTTCGAATGACGCTTTTTGGTGGCTTTTCCCCAACTACCTCCAGAGCGAAGACATCTTCGTTGTGCCCGGTTCGGCGTGGACGCCGAATCCAGCAGACAACGTGCTCGACCAAAGTAATGCCACGTCGCGCAGCGAAACGCTCGAAAAGACCGGTAGCGGCAGCGGCGGCGGCACCAACCCTGAATGTGGCTACGCGTATGTTGCCGGTTTGACCGACACGTCGAACCCAGCGTTTCCACTGGCGGCGGATGGTTTTAGCGCCACGCCTCTAACGTACAACACCAGCAAATCAGTCCGAGGCGGAGTTTGGTACGGCCAAAAGGCGATCGTGCTGTTCTGCGACGCGAGTGCGCAGATCATGAAATGCACCTTGGGCACAAACCCCATAGTGACCCGCCCCGGGCAATCCGCCGTCAATCTCTTTTCACCCGGCGCCAACTGGCTCGACGTGAACGCGAATTTCGTGCTCAATCCTGACCAATAACCGAAGGTTGGTTTAATCACTTTAGGCGAAACCATCGGCCGCCGCTGAGGTCGTAGTTGTGCTCCCTCCGTTTCTGAGGGCGTGCGCCGGGGCTAACGGCACCCATCGTGGGCGAAGTTGGCTGCGGCACCACACAGGCGATCGACGCGATGCTGCATGCGATCTTGACTCGACCGCACTCGTATCGTTACCCTTGGGGAAAACCCCGCACTACAATGAAAAAGAAAATCGCAGCCGCGTTCACTCTCATCGAATTGCTCGTCGTCATCACGATCATCGCGATTCTGGCCAGCTTCGCTCTGCCGGCTTACACCACCGTGCAGACACGAGCCAACCAGACGAAGGACTTGTCGAATGGCAAGCAGATCGGTCTCGCCTTGAAACAATTCGCCAGCGATCACAACGGTTACTACCCATCAAAAATCCCGTCGACCGATTACGAAACGGCAACTGACCTTACCGCAGCCAACGTTTCGAATGACGCATTTTGGTGGCTCTTTCCGAATTACCTTCAAAGTGAAGACATTTTCACTGTTCCCGGCTCCGCATGGACGCCGAATCCGGCGGACAACGTGCTCGACGATGCTCAAGCCGCTAATCGTACCGAGACGCTCGAAGGAACCGGCGGCGGTAACGGTGGCACTGCCAATCCCGAATGCTCCTACGCTTACGTGGTCAATTTGACCGATACGTCAAACCCGGCGTGGCCGCTGGTCGCCGATGGTTTCAGCGCAAACACCGCCCTCACCTATGATTCGAACAAATCCAATAAGGGCGGCGTTTGGGAAGGCAAGAAAGCAATCGTGATTTTTTGCGACGCCAGCGGTCAAATCATGAAGTGCGACAACACCACGCTAACAGTGAAGCGCGCCGACGGCACAAATCTTTTCGCCACCGGCAATCCGAACTGGCTGGACACAACGAATTTCACCATCAATCCCGCGCTGTAAGGGCGGCTGCGATTTTTGTAGAGGCTTGAACGCCTGTTTGTGGATCGGCGCTTGGCACAAGCGCCGCTACAACGCTTCGGATTCGAACTCGCCATCGACGACTCGGGTCCGGATTCTCATTTGTCGGCGCACGGAGGCTACGCGGCGGATGAGTTTGCCCCGATCGTCGGTCGTGATGCTGTAGCCGCGGCGCAGAGTTGCGTCGGGGCCGAGCACACGCAGAACTGCTTCGATCTCGCGAAAACGATGGCGCGCGTTTTCTAAAACGCGCGCCGGCAACTCGGCAAACCTGCGGCGCAGATCGACAAAGCGATTGCGGCGCAAGGCGAGCTCACGCGTGGGACTGCGCGCGGCCAGCGTGCGCGCCATATGAATGAGCGCCCGCTTGCAATTGTCGATCTTATGACTGAGGCAACGGCGCAACATGTCCTGCACGTGATCGATCCGCTGTTGTCCATCGCGCAGACGTTGCAGGAGTTCCCGACCGATGCCGCGCGCGAGCACTTCGATGCGCCGGCGAAGATCGACAATATCGGGCACGATCAATTCCGCCGCCGCGCTCGGGGTCGGCGCACGCAGGTCGGCGACGAAATCGCAAATGGTGAAATCGATCTCGTGGCCGACAGCCGAAACGACCGGCACCAAAACGTCGGCGATCGTACGCGCCACAATTTCCTCGTTGAACTCCCACAAATCTTCCAGACTGCCGCCGCCGCGCGCGACGACGATGAGATCGACAGGAGTGAATCGCTCATTAGGCGTGGCGAGCTCACGAATGGCGACGGCGATTTCCTGCGCCGCGCCGCTCCCCTGGACACGCACCGGGTTGATCAAGATCGACAACCATGGCGCGCGCCGCCGCAAGACATTGAAAATGTCGCGAATGGCCGCGCCGGTTGGCGAAGTGACAATGCCGATTTTTCTCGGGAATGCCGGCAGTGGCCGTTTCCGTTCGGTTGTGAACAAACCTTCCGCTTCGAGTTTGCGTTTGAGTGCTTCGAATCGCGCCTGCAACACGCCGAGCCCGCGCGGCTGCAGCACCTGCACATTGAGCTGGTACTGCCCGCGCGCTGCGAAAACCGTTACGGTGCCGAACAGCTGCACCTGCGCGCCGTCGGCGATTGGTTGACGCAGCGGCGCCATCGCGTCGCGCCAAATAATGCAGGGAATCTGGGCGCGTTGATCTTTGAGCGTGAAATATTGATGCCCGCTCGGGTGCAATTTGTAATTGGAGATTTCTCCCTGCACCCACACCGCCCCGAACCGCGTCTCGAGCGCGCCGCGAATCTGGCGGGTCAATTCCGAAACGGTGAAAACTTTCGAAGTCTGTTGAAAGAGATCGGCGGTTGTTGCCATCAGCTCAATTTCACCACGAACGACACGAAGGACACGAAGATGAGAATGGACGATTTGATCTCTTCGTGACCTTCGTGTTCTTCGTAGTGAATCAAAGGAGCTCCGCCTGCGCGCCGGCGGGCGGTTTGAGACCGAGCTTTTTGTAAGCGTTGGCGGTCGCAACCCGACCCTGCGCGGTGCGTTTGATGTAGCCTTCCATGATTAGATAGGGCTCGTTCACTTCTTCGAGCGTGCCGGCTTCTTCGCCGATAGCGACCGCAAGCGAATTAAGTCCGACCGGTCCGCCGTTAAACTTGTGGATCAATATTTCGATGATGCGTTTGTCCCACTGGTCGAACCCGTCGCGATCGATCTCGAGCATGGCGAGCGCGCGATCGGCTACGTCGGCGGTGATTTTGCCGGCGGCTTTGACTTGGGCGTAATCGCGTACCCAGCGGAGAAGATTGTTCGCGGTGCGCGGCGTGCCCCGACTGCGCGCGGCGATTTCGGCCGCGCCGGCAAGATCGACATCTACGCCTAACAAATGCGCGCTGCGCAGGATGATCTTTTGCATCTCCTCGGCATTGTAATAATCAAGCCGCGCGGTCATCCCAAATCGCGAACGCAATGGTGCGCTCACCATTCCGGCGCGCGTGGTCGCGCCAATCAATGTGAACTTTGGCAATGGAATGCGCAGACTGCGTGCTTGGGGGCCTTGATCGATCAGGATGTCGAGCCGGTAATCTTCCATCGCCGGATAAAGATATTCCTCGATCGTGGGCTGCAGACGGTGGATTTCGTCGATGAAAAGGACTTCGCCTCTTTCCAGATTAGTGAGCAGCCCAGCCAGCTCGGCGGCCTTTTCAATAACCGGTCCGCTTGAGTTCCGCACGTTCACACCCATCGCGTTGCCGATGATGTAGGCGAGAGTGGTTTTGCCCAGACCCGACGGGCCACTGAGCAAAATATGCTCCAGTACGTCGCCGCGTTGTTTCGCCGCCTCGACCATCAATTCCAGACGCTCGCGCACTTTCATCTGGCCGGTGAACTCGCTGAACATGGGCGGCCGCAGCGAATTTTCGAACGCGGCATCTGGCTCAGGCGGTTTCATTAGCGGTGGAGTTTACTGTACGGGAAGCTGCTAGCTTCCCAACAAAAAAACGGGACGCTAGCAGCGTCCCCTACAGCGGCTCTAAGATCGACAATCGTTCACTCCAAATTCTTCGTGAGCACGAGCTCGGTACCGCGCGCTTTGAAAATGTAATCGACCTGATCGAACGCGGCCTTGATGAGGTGCAAGCCTAATCCGCCGGGTTCGATCCGATTGTGGTCCCGGCCCCGCATTCGCTGCACCGGGACTTGCGCACCGTAATCGCGCAAACGCATGCGCACGCACGTGCGCAAGCCTTCCATCGAAAGCGCGATCGGTTGGTCCGCGCGCAGTTCGTAGGCGTGACGAATGATATTGGTGCAAGCTTCATCGACGCCCAGCACCATCAGCATGCGCTCTTTCGCGCTCAACGGGTAAGCGTCGAGAAATCTGCGCACGGCGGCGCGCATGACCGCGAGGTTCGCGGTATCGCTGGTAAAATGGAGCTTGCTCTTTTTCACTGCCAAATAGTTGGCTCCTATACGTCGTATAGTCGGATCGGCCCGAAAGCAATGGACAGCGATCAAAACTCCTGTTCCATTTTGCCCATGTTAAAAATGTTCCCCCTAGTGTTGCTGGCCGCGACCACAGCCGCTGCGGCCGAGCAGTCCACCGCGTATGACGCGTTGCGCGTCCTCGGTCATGAAATGGGCCGCGATTGTGTAAACCATGTGATTTCCGTTAGTGGCGCCGACGGCGCGCCGCAGCCGGAAAAATGGAAAATCGTGTTCGAAGATTTGCGCGCCGGCGTGCGCGAGGTCGAGGTCACCGATGGTCACATCGGTTCCGAGCGGACATCGCGTGGGATC
>DATDFJ010000219.1:0-31018 GCA_036522675.1 Chthoniobacterales bacterium
AGAAGTAAACGCTGTGACACTCGACGACATTAAACGCGCGGCTGCGAAATATTTTCGCGATCAGCCGTATGTCCTGGCCACGGTCCGACCTCCGCAGACCACCGCAGCCGCGAAACAGAAATAGATTATGGCTGGCGAAAAGATGCAGACGACCCAGAGCGGCGAGCTCACGCAGCGCTTCATCGAATTTGTTATGATGCACGCGCAAAATGCCGCGCTGTTCCTCGGGCAAATTCCCAATCCGAAGACCGGCCAGGGCGAAGTGAACCTGGAGTTGGCGAAAATGTTTATCGACCAGCTCGCGATGATTCAGGAAAAAACGCGCGGCAACCTCACCAGCGAAGAAGCGGCCGTCCTGCGCAATACGCTCTCAAATTTGCAGATGGTCTACGTCGAGGTCGCACAAAAAGGCGCGCCGCAAACGCAGGGTCCACAGCCCGCGCAATCCGCGCCGGCCGAGCAAACATCCTCCTTCGCCGAGCCTACGGCGGACAAGTCGACAACTGCGGCCGAACCAACAACGCCGGTCGCTTCGAGCGAAGGCGAGTCGAAGAAAAAGTTCACGAAAAGCTACGGGCCCTAACGCCCACGCCGTCATTTCCGAGCCGCGCCGACGGCGAGGGACCTCACAGTCGGTGTTTGACCATTCAAACGACCGAGCGTGCCGCCAAGGACCGTTTGCAACTCCGTCATGACAATTCTGACCAACGTCTCACGCAGCGGCCGACACGTTGTGGCTCCTTCGCCTCCGTTTCGCTCAGGATGACACGCGTGTTTTTCTTGCGTCGTGCGAATTCACGTACGTGCCCGCGTCTGCGAAAAAGATTAAGCCAAACGGCAAACTCACCGAGCTAAACGCCGAGGCCGCCGAAGACGCCGGGTTGCGTTACGTGAGCGACGAGCAGCGCGGCTACACGCGCAAAAAAAGCGGCGACGATTTCGAGTATTTCGACGCGGAGAGCAAACCGATTCGCGACGAGCAGCGTCTATTGCGCATCAAACGGCTCGCCATTCCTCCGGCATGGACGGACGTCTGGATCTGCCCATCGCCCACGGGTCACCTACAGGCAACCGGGCGCGACGCGCGGCGGCGGAAACAGTATCTCTATCACGAGCGCTGGCGCGAAATCCGCGATGAAACTAAGTACGATCGCATGCTCAGCTTTGCTGAGAAGCTGCCGCAAATTCGTAAGCGGGTGCGCGACGATTTGAATTTGCGCGGCCTTCAGCGCGAAAAAGTTTTGGCGACGATCGTGCGGTTGCTCGAGCTAACCTTTATCCGCGTAGGCAACCCGGAGTACGCGCGGGCGAACAAGTCGTTCGGCCTAACGACCATGCAAAATCGACATGTCGACGTGAAAGGCTCCAGGCTGCGGTTTCGTTTTCGCGGCAAAAGCGGCCGGGTTCATGATGTCGATTTGAATGATCGGCGGATTGCGAAGACGATTGCGAAGCTGCAGGACCTGCCGGGCCAGGAGCTGTTTCAATACGTCGGTGACGACGGCGAGATTCG
Source organism: Chthoniobacterales bacterium (assembly GCA_036522675.1). Classification (GTDB taxonomy): domain Bacteria; phylum Verrucomicrobiota; class Verrucomicrobiia; order Chthoniobacterales; family UBA10450; genus AV17. Next base: position 1,514 of record DATDFJ010000219.1, read on the forward strand.
CGATATCACTTCACAGGATGTAAATGCCTACCTGCGCGAGATCACCGGCGAGGATTTCACGGCGAAGGACTTTCGCACCTGGGCCGGGACCGTACTCGCGGGCATCGCGCTGAACGCAGTCGGCGCTTTCTCCACCAAGAAGCAGGCGAAGAAGAATGTGCGCGATGCGATTAGCGCCGTCGCCGGTGTTCTTGGGAATACCGCCGCGATTTGCCGGAAATGCTACGTGCATCCTGCGATCGTCGAGGCTTATTTGAACGGCAAGCCGATCGCGGGTTTAAATGGCGCAACGCCAGATGTCGATCTTCGCACCGGCGAACGCGCAGTCCTGAAATTTTTGCGCCGCCAATTGAGCTAGGGACGCCGCGCTGCGGCGTCCGGTCGGCGCAGCGCGCCGACCTTACCAACATTATCGGCTGCTCGTGCGAGAGGGCGTGGGACTTGATTTTGCCTTCGCGCTTTTGCGCACGGTGATCGTGCCTTCGCTCGTCCCGGCCGCAGCGGCTGCTTTCTCGGGATATTTTTTCGTGCTTGGCAGGATCAGGCGCCAGGGCTGCGTTTTTATGGTCTCGCTAAAATCCGCGATGTTTTGCCCGACCGGCGCCAGATCGCGCATGGTCGATTTCAGTTTCTCAGACGAGTCGCGAAAATTCTGCAGCGTCACCTTGATATTGTCGTTCTCGGTCAGGCTGTTGGTGATTGTTTCCAAGTTGGTGAGGGATTCAGTCAACGGGCCCTCCGGCGCCGTAAGATCGACAAGGTGACCGCCGAACTCCTTGAACTTGCCGAGCGCCTGGTTGAGCTCGGAATTTTGGTCGGTGATCTTGTTCAGGTTTTGCGCGGTGAGCTCGAGCTCCTTCATCGTGTTAGTCGCTTCGGTCGCGACTGGTTTGATGACCTCGAGCATCTTGGCCGCGGCCGTGCCGAGATCGGGTGTGCGTTCGCCGGCGAACATGTCGTTGTCGCGCGCGCGGCCGGAACTGTCGGTGCCCTGGGTAAAATCAATCGCCATATCGCCGAGCAAACCGAGCTGGAGCAAATGCACCCGCGCATCGCGGTAAACCCGCGCGTTTTTGTCGACCTGAACGTCGACGCGCACTTCGAACCGCGGTTTGTTTCCCACCGGCGTGGCGTTTGGTTCAGGCGGATGAATCGCGTCCGCCGCAGCCGAGGCTCGCCGATCCTCTTCGGGCGTGACCGGCGAATACAACTTCTGCACCGTTCCGATCTTGCGCCCCGCCAAAAGCACCGGCGCGCCCTGTTTCAGCCCAGCCGCGTTGTCGAAATAAATCTTGTAAGTGATGAGCGGCCGGAACAATCCCGGCGCGCCGAGCAAAATCAGTGTAAAGGCCACGACCGCGACTGTGCCCACTACGAGCAGTCCGGTGGTTATTTCATTTCGTCGTAATTGCATCTCGGGTGCCTTCCAAAATCGGGCCTTCGGTGCTTCCGCTCAAGAACTGAGCGACGACCGGGTTGGTGGATTGTCGAAACTGTGCGGGATCGGCTTCTTCAATGATCTTGCCCTGATACAACATAGCCATGCGCGTAGCGATGCGAAAGGCGCTGTCCATCTCGTGCGTGACCGTGATCGACGTGGCGCGTGATTGTTCGCTCAGGCTGATAATTAATTCGTCGATCACGGAGCCGATCACCGGGTCGAGGCCGGCGGATGGTTCGTCGAACAAGATCAGCTCCGGCTCGAGCACGAGCGCGCGCGCGAGGCTCACTCGTTTGCGCATCCCGCCGCTGAGCTCGGACGGAAGCAAATCCTTCGCGTCCCGCATTCCGACGAGCTCCAGTTTTTCGTCGACGACTCGATCGATCTTGTCGGGCGATTCGTCGGTCAATTCTTCCAGCGGCAACGCCACGTTCTGGCGGACCGTGCGCGAACTGAGCAGCGCCGAATATTGGTAAACCATGCCGATGTGGCGGCGCATCAATTGCAATTTTCGGCGCGGCAGCCGCGTGACTTCGAATTGTTTGAAGAACACTTTGCCGCCAATGGGCCTCAGGATTCCGAGGATCAACCGCAGAATCGTGCTCTTCCCGCTGCCGCTTTGACCCATGATGACCAGACGTTCCTGCGGCTCGACTTTGAGCGAGACGCCGTCGAGCACTTTTTTGTCTTCGAACTGCATCTCGACATCGCGCAGCTCGACCATGTGCAGCGGCGTGGTCACGTTGGGAAAAAGGTGGTGTAAACGATGTTGTAGAGAGTGTCGAAACCGATCACGGTCGTAATCGCCTGCACGACACTGGATGTTGTCGATGTTCCAACCCCAGCCGCGCCGCCTTTCACCGTGAGGCCGCGATAACAGGCGATCGCGGCAATTAGCAACCCGAACAGGAAGCTCTTCAGGATGCCGGTGGTGATGTCGCGGATTAGCAACGCATCCTTCAGCAAATCGAGAAAGTAGACGAACGGAATATTGAAAAATGCCTTCGATACGAGGCTGCTCGCGAAAATTGCCGCCATGTTTGCGATAGTCGACAAACACGGCATCAGGAAAAATAGCGCCAACAACCGTGGCGCGACCAAAAATCGCAGCGGGCCAATGCCCATCGCTTCAATCGCTTCGACTTCTTCCGAGACCTGCATCGTGCCGAGCTCGGCGGTGAAGGCCGCGCCAATTCGTGCGGCCATCATGATTCCGGTGATCAATGGCCCGAGTTCGCGCGTGAATCCGATCGCGACCAATCCCGGAATGAGCCGCTCGGTTCCGTAGCGCTGCAATTGATAACCCGTCAGCAGCGCCATCGTCAGCCCCAGGAAAAACGAAACCAGCCCGACCAGCGGCACCGAATCGACCCCCGCGCGTTGACTGTGCCGGAAAAAACTCGCCGCCCGAAATGGCACCCGCCCTTGCCGAATCCGCTCGAGCGTTTCCTGGAACGTGTGCGCGATGAACCAGAACAAGCTGCCGACTTCGCGGAAAAAATTCCGGGCGCCCTCGCCGATCCCCTGCACGACCACCACCGGATTCGCCGTTAGCGTCTCGTTACTTGCGCCTTCACCTGCGTCCGCCATATCGACCGGGAAGTTGCCTCAGTTCGCGAAAAGCACAAAACCACGCCCCTGCCGGGGAGCGCGGGGCGCCCCGCCCGCACATTTCGGCACCTCGCCGCAATGCCGCACACGTCTGGGGTCTCGGCGAGGGCAGCGAGACCAGCGGGCGAGGCGCCCGCGCTGCGCGGGAGCTCGTCGCACACGCAGGTAATCGGCGGAAACGCTTCGACATTCGCAGCTCAACCGCTCTAAGCTGCGCACCGTGAAACGAGCAACGCCTGCTTTTGTTTTTGTCCTGCTCATTGTGCTGTTCTTTCTCGTGCTGCGCGCCGCTCGGCAGGTCCCGGCCGGGCACGTCGGCGTGGTCGATCTTTTCGGAAAAGTGCGCGCGGATGCGTTGCCGTCGGGGCTGCATTTCGTCAATCCGCTCGTGAGCATCCATCGGTTGTCGATCCAAACCCGCGAGGTAAAGGGCTTGCAACAGGCCATCCAGGAAAAATTGAGCGCTGAGCAAGAAGCATCTCGGATGCAGTTCGTTTTGCTTAAGGAAAAACAGGAAGCCGAACGCAAAAAGATCGAGGCCGAAGGCATCTCGTACCAACGCGCTGGGGACAGCGCGTTCCACCTGTGACGACGTCCACGTTTCATTGCTTCTTTGCCGCGACCCTCTTAAATGGAGCGGCCATCGCGCTGGCCCAGCCCGATAACACACCGCAACCAACCGCCATGCCTGAATCCCGGAAAACAATCGGCCTCGTCGTGCACGGCGGCGCCGGAACAATCAACCGCAGCGAAATGACGCCGGAGAAGGAAAGCACTTACCGCGGCGGGATCGAGCGCGCGCTCACCGCGGGCTGGAAAATTTTGAAAGATGGCGGCTCCAGCCTCGACGCGACCGAAGCGGCGGTCCGAATACTTGAGGACGATGCAAATTTCAACGCTGGTAAAGGCTCCGACTTCACCAGCGCCGGCACGAACGAATTGGACGCCGCTATTATGAACGGCAAAACTCTTGCGGCCGGCACGGTCGCCGTTTTGAAACACATCAAAAATCCAATCAGCCTCGCCCGACTGATCATGGAGAAATCCAAGCACGTGATGATGGACGGCGAAGGGGCGGAGGCGTTCGCGAAAGCGAACGGTGTCGAGCTTGTCGACCCAAAATATTTTTTTACGCAGCGACGCTGGGACTCGATGCAGAAGGCCAAAGCGACCGAGAAAGGCGGCCCGGCCGGTTCCAAGAAATTTTTCGATGAGGAGTTGCACGGCACGGTCGGCGCCGTCGCGCTCGATCGAGACGGTAATCTCGCCGCCGCCACTTCGACGGGCGGGAAGGCGAACAAGCTTCCGGGCCGGGTCGGCGACACGCCGATCATCGGCGCCGGCACCTACGCCAATAATGCCACCTGCGCCGTCTCGGGCACCGGCGACGGTGAATTCTTTATCATGGCGACAGTGGCCCACAATGTTTCCGCCCTGATGGAATACGGTGGGATGAAACTCCAGGAGGCCGCTGAGAGCGCGCTCGATAAAGCGGCGAAACTCGGCGGCGCCGGCGGTCTTATCGCGATCGACAAGAACGGCAGTATCGCGCTGCCGTTCAACACTTCGGGAATGTACCGCGGCTACGTCGACCCGGACGGGAAGTTTGTCATCGACATTTACAAATAAGGTAGCGCAAGCGTCTCGCTTAAGAATTTTGTGGCCGCAAACGAGACGCTTGCGCTACTTCATCCCATGCTGCCCGCCTTCTCCGTCGTCATTCCGTGCTATAACGAAGCTGCACGGATTGGGCACACACTACGCTCTACGCTCGATTATCTGCGCAACGAAAGCCCGCAAAGCGAACTCATCGTCGTCAACGACGGTTCAACCGATGCCACGCCACAAATCGCGCGCGAAGTGTTGGCAACGGCTCCAACCGACGCGCGATTGTTGGAAAATTATCCGAATCGCGGCAAAGGCGCCGCCGTCCGCAGCGGTTTGCTCGCAGCGCGGCGCCCGATCGCGCTATTTTCTGATGCCGATCTTTCCACGCCGTTAAACGAGACTCCGAGGCTGATCGAACCCATCGCGAATGGAGATCTCGATCTTGCATTTGGTTCGCGCGCGCTCGACCGCACGCTGATCGGCGTTCATCAACCGTGGCGTCGGGAACAGGGCGGCCGCATTTTCAATCTGCTCGTGCGCCTTGCGACTGGGCTGCCTTTCTGGGACACGCAATGTGGTTTCAAAGCATTTCGACTCGACGCGTGCCGACCCATTCTCGAATCGGCGCGGGTGAACGGGTTCGCTTTCGATGTCGAGCTACTCTTTCTTGCTCAACGCGCCGGGCTTCGCGTGCGTGAAATTCCGGTGCGCTGGAACCACGCGCAGGGAAGCAAAGTCGATTTCCTGCGCGACAGCGTGCGCATGTTGCGCGAAGTGATCGCGCTCCGCGCGCGTAAAAAACGTCATCCCGAACGAATGTGACGGACCTCTCAAATGCGGGCGCAGTCACACAAGCGTTCGCGTGACGTGAGCTGCGAGTCTGAGGTTCCTCGCCGTCTGCACGCGGCTCGGGATGACACGCAGTTTCATTTCATACAGTGTGATTTAAGTTATCGAACCCCGTCGCTGGGAGTTTAATGCCCATGCACTCATTTCAATTTCATCCCGCGGTCGCGCAGTGGTTCGAGCAAACGTTCGGGTCGCCGACGGAGCCGCAGGCGCGCGGCTGGCCCGAAATTCAATCTGGCCGGCACGTGCTGATTTCTGCCCCGACGGGTTCGGGCAAAACGCTGGCCGCGTTTCTCGCTTCGCTCGATGCGCTTTTTCGTGAAGCCGCGGCGGGCGAACTCCCCGATGAAACGCAGATCGTTTACGTCTCGCCACTCAAAGCGCTGAGCAACGATATCCGCAAAAATTTACAGGATCCGCTCGCCGGCATTCGCGCTTTGCTGGCGCGCGAGGGCCACGATGTCGATGTTCGCGCCGAAGTTCGCACCGGGGACACGACCGCGGCGCAACGTCAGGCGCTGATCAAAAAGCCGCCGCACATTTTGGTGACCACCCCGGAATCTTTGTATCTGCTTCTTACCTCCGACTCTGGCCGGAAAATGTTGAGCACAGTCCGGACAATGATTCTCGATGAAATTCACGCCGTCGTTGATGACCGACGAGGTACGCATCTCGCGTTAAGCATCGAACGCTTGGCTGCTTTGACCAAGAAGCCGGTTCAACGCATTGGCCTTTCGGCAACCCAGAAACCAATCGAAGAAGTCGCGCGCTTTCTGGTTGGAACCCGAAATGTCGATTCAAACGGGAAGCCGAACTGCGCGATTATCGACATTGGCCACAAGCGCGAGCTCGACCTCGGGATTGAGATTCCGAAATCACCGCTCGAAGCCGTGATGTCGAACGAAGTTTGGGAAGAAGTTTACTCGCGGCTCGCCGAATTGATTCAAGAACATCGCACCACGCTCGTCTTCGTGAATACGCGGCGAATGGCCGAGCGTGTGACACACCATTTGAGCGAACTCCTCGGCGCCGACGCGGTCACGTCGCATCACGGAAGTCTCTCGGCGAAACTTAGACTCGATGCCGAGGACCGGTTGAAGCGGGGAGAATTGAAAGCGTTGGTCGCGACGGCGTCGCTCGAGCTTGGGATCGATATCGGCTCGCTCGATCTGGTTTGTCAGCTGGCAACGACACGCTCGATCGCGACTCTACTGCAGCGTGTCGGTCGCGCCGAACATCAACGCGGCGGCTTGCCGAAAGGGCGCATTTTTCCCCTGAGCCGCGATGAGCTGGTCGAAGTCGCGGCGTTGTTGCGCAGCGTTCGTCGGGGCGAGCTGGATCGGCTTCTGATTCCCGAAAAGGCGCTCGACGTTCTCGCCCAGCAAATCGTGGCTGCGACCTCAACGGAAGACTGGGATGAAAACGAATTATTTGAACTGGTTCGCGCAGCCTGGCCATATCGAAATCTCGCGCGCAACGACTTCGATAGTGTCGTCAAGATGCTGGCCGAAGGATTCAGCACGAAGCGCGGCCGGCGCGCCGCCTTGATTCACCACGATGCGGTGAATCATCGCATTCGCGGACGCCGCGGCGCGCGACTGACCGCACTGACTTCCGGCGGCGCGATTCCCGACAATGCCGATTATCGAGTGTTGCTCGAGCCTTCGGAAACCTTTGTCGGGACAGTGAACGAAGATTTCGCGGTCGAAAGTCTGGCCGGCGACATTTTCCAGCTCGGCAACGCATCCTGGCGCATCTTGCGAGTGAACTCCGGTGTGGTGCGGGTGGAAGATGCGAAAGGTCAGCCGCCCGGGATTCCGTTCTGGCTCGGCGAAGCGCCCGCGCGCACAACCGAACTTTCGGACGCGGTTTCGAATCTTCGGATTGAGATCGACCAAATGTTGGGCGGCGGCAAAGACGTGGCCGAGTGGCTCGTAACCGAAATCAATTTGCCGCCTGAAGCGGCGCAGCAAGTTGCCGATTATTTCGCCGACACTTACCGCGCGCTCGGCGCTATTCCATCGCAGCAAACGCTAGTGATGGAGCGGTTCTTCGATGAATCGGGCGGGATGCAGTTGGTTTTGCATTCGCCGTTTGGCAACCGGATCAACCGGGCTTGGGGTCTCGCCCTGCGGAAACGTTTTTGTCGATCTTTCAATTTCGAACTCCAGGCGGCCGCGACTGACGATTCGATTGTGATCTCGCTCGGAACTCAACACTCTTTTCCACTCGAAGAAGTTTTTCATTACCTCAATTCCAAGACGGTTCGCGAGCTTCTTGTGCAAGCAGTGCTCGACGCGCCGATGTTCACGATTCGCTGGCGCTGGAACGCGACGCGCTCGCTCGCGGTGCCGCGATTTCGCGGCGGCTCGAAGCTCGCCGCGCCGTTGCAGCGAATGGAATCGGAAAACCTGCTCGCCGCCGTTTTCCCGGATCAGCTTGCCTGCCTCGAGCACATCGTCGGTGATCGCGAGATTCCCGATCATCCGCTGGTCAAACAAACGATCGACGATTGCCTGACCGAAGCGATGGACATTGATGGTCTGGAAGTAGTGCTGTGCAAGATCGAGCACGGCGAGATTCGCTGCATCGCCCGCGATTTGCCAGAGCCGTCGCCACTCGCGTCGGAAATTCTGAACGCGCGGCCCTACGCGTTTCTCGACAACGCACCACTCGAAGAGCGTCGCACCCAGGCGGTTTATACGCGGCGCGCTTCGGAACGAAATGGAAGCGACGGTCTCGGTGTTCTCGACGCCGCTGCGATCGAGAAAGTCGAGAAGGAAGCGTGGCCGGAGGCGACAAATGCCGACGAGCTACACGACGCGTTGATGCTGTTTGCGGTGATGACGCCCGAGGAAGTGCAACGAACAGTTCATCACGAATCAAACGGCGCCGGTGCGGATCAACTGCTCGACGAGCTGGTCGCATCACAACGCGCGACGCAACTTCGCGTTGGTAATAAAGCCTTTTGGGTCGTGGCCGAGCGCTTGCCGCTGCTGCGAGCGGTTTACGAGCGGGTAGATGTCGATCCTGCGGTCGCGCCGCCGCAGTCAGCGCAAAAAGAAAACTTGGAGAGATCGATCGCGATTCGCGAACTGCTCCGCGGACGACTGGAAGTTTCCGGACCGGTCACTGCGACTCAGTTACAAAAACTTTTAGGACTTTCGGAATCCGATATTGATGTCGGTCTGCTCGGCTTGGAATCCGAAGGTTTCGTTCTCCGCGGCAAATTTCATCCCGACGCGCGCGAACAGGAATGGTGCGATCGGCGATTGCTGGCGCGGATTCATCGGCTCACGATCGACCGGCTCCGCGCGGAAATTCAGCCGGTTTCGCCGCAGGATTTTTATCGATTCCTCTTTGCCTGGCAACGCGTCGACTCAGAGCGTCGCGTCGAAGGCTTGGAAGGTTTGCAATCGATTCTGGAACAAGTCGACGGTTGCGAATTGCCGCTCGCATCGTGGGAATCGGCCGTGCTCAGCGCGCGAGTGGCCGATTACGATCCCGAATGGCTCGATCGACTTTGTTTTTCCGGTCGCGTCGGATGGGGCCGTCTCAGTTCGCCACAGCATCCGAACGCGCGCGCGACAGCGCCGCTGCGCACGAGCCCGATCGCGCTGTATCAACGCGAAAATCTCGACGATTGGCTTTGCCTCGCAGCAGCAAAATCGACAATCGAACTTTCAGCGGACGCGCAAAGCGTGCGGGATGCGCTCGTCAATGGTGGCGCGCTGTTTTTCACAGAGCTGATGCGTCGAACAGGATTGCTTCCGTCCCAGGCTGAACAAGCGCTCTCAGAACTCGCCGCGCTCGGTTTCGTCACTTCGGATAGCTTTGACGGGTTGCGAGCACTGCTCGTCCCTTCGAGCAAACGTCCGACCTTTGGTCGCAATGAAGGTAAGCGCCGGCGCAAAACAAATCTCGCCAGCATCGAATTCGCGGGCCGATGGTCGCTGATTCGAAAGGAAACCGCGGCAGAACTAAACGGCGCGCACACGGCCGCCCGCGACGCTGCGATCGAAAAATTCGCGCGTGTGCTGTTGCGACGCTACGGAGTTGTCTTTCGGCGATTGCTAGAGCGGGAAAGTTTAAATGTGAGCTGGTACGAGCTCGGCCGAATTTACCGTCGGCTCGAAGCACGTGGCGAGATCCGCGGGGGTTATTTTGTCGGCGGCGTCAGCGGCGAACAGTTTGCCCTGCCGGAAGCGATCGGTCTACTGCGCTCGATTCGCAAAGCGCCACCAAGATATGAGCTGATCACACTTAGTGCCGCTGACCCACTTAATCTCCAGGGAATTCTCACGCCCGGACCGAGAATTGCGGCGCTGACGGCGAATCGAATTCTCTTTCGCGACGGGTTACCAATCGCCGCCCTCGAGGCAAAGGAGATTTTCAGGTTCAGCGACAATTCGCTTTCCAACTCGGAAATCGAGACGGCTCTGCGCGTCGGCAAGTTGCGCCCGTCGCTGCGGCCTTACTACAAATAGGAAGACCGGCAGGCGAAACGCCAGCCGGTCTTACAGCCACAAACGCGTCGAAGCGTTACTTCTTAACGACTTCGGCGTTTTCCAGCATGACCATGCCGCCGCGCTCGGCGACTTTGCCTTTGATGGTGACGGTTTTTCCGCAGGACTCGGCCAGCTCGTCATTGATCGGCTTGTGTTCGCCGACCACGAGATAGGCCTTGCCGTTCTCAACGATGCCAACCGGGCCGCCGCCTTTGATGCATTTGCTGCCGCACGCGGAATGCTTGTCGCCGGTCGCGCCGTGATCGATGTAGCACATTAGATCGACAACTTCACCGGTGACGCTCTTTTCCGCCGCCGCGGTGAGGTCCTGCTTGCCCGGCTCGTGCTGCTGAGCAACCGCCAACGGAGCGATTGCCAAAGCCGCGATGAATGTAGCGGTCACTGCGACTTTCAGAATTGTGGGTTCATTTGTTGAAGTAAACATGAAGACAACTTTGGAAGATTTGGTTCACCGTCAATCAACACGAATAGGTTGTAGCTGCCGCTGTCTCGGCGGCAGCTACAACCTGCCTGTTTCGATCAGTTGGGCGAAGTGATCGAAAAAGTAGGACGCGTCGTGCGGGCCAGGCGCGGCTTCGGGATGATACTGCACGCTAAATATGGGCAAGTCTTTGTGTCGCATTCCCTCGACCGTCTGATCGTTCAAATTGACGTGCGTGACTTCAATGTCGGGCGGAAGCGAGTTCGGATCGACCGCGAAACCATGGTTTTGCGCCGTGATGGCGACTTTGCCGCTGCGCAAATCTTTGACCGGCTGGTTCGCCCCGCGATGGCCGAATTTCAATTTGAAGGTCGATCCACCGAACGCGAAACCGAGGATTTGATGGCCGAGACAAATGCCGAAAATCGGCTTCTTGCCCATCAAATTGCGCACAACGTCGTGCGCGTAGGGCAGTGCCGCTGGATCCCCGGGGCCATTCGAGAGGAAGATTCCGTCCGGGTTTTTCGCGAGTACTTCGTCCGCGCTCGTCATTGCTGGAACAACTGTGACGGCGAAGCCTTTCTGCCGCAGCAGGCGCAAAATATTTCGTTTGATCCCGTAATCGTAAGCGGCGATGCGAAATCGAACCGGCGGCAAGGGCGCGCTGCTTTTGTCGCCATCACCGTTTTGGATTGTCCAGGGCTTACTCAGCTCATCGTCTGGGTCCCATTGGTAGCTCTCAGGTGTAGAGACTTCGCGCACGTAATCCATTCCGATCACGCCTTCGCCTTCGACCGCGCGTTTGATCGCGTCCTCGATCGATACCTCCTCGGTCGTCAGACACGCTTTCATCGCCCCGCGCGTGCGCAGATGCCGCGTGAGCGCGCGTGTATCGACGCCTTGCATTCCGGGGATGTTCCACTGGCGCAAATATTCATCGAGCGACATTTCCGACCGCCAATTGCTCGGGATCTCACTTAATTCCTCGATGACGAATCCGCGCACGTGCGGCTCGCCGCTTTCGCCGTCGAGCGAATTGATGCCGTAATTGCCGATCAACGGATAAGTCATCGCGACAATCTGACCGCGATACGACGGGTCGGTCAGCACCTCCTGATAACCGGTCATAGCGGTGTTGAAACAGATCTCACCGACCCGTGTACCGATCGCGCCAAATGATTCGCCCTCGAAGGATCGACCGTCTTCGAGAGCTAGAAGGGCGCGCATGTCACCGCGCATTGTCGATCTTGGCGAGCGATTTTCAAACTTATCGTCGTCCCGAGCGAAGTCGAGGGATCCCGTTGCGGAACCGGCGGCATTGCTACGGGGTCCCTCGACTACGCTTCGCTTCGCTCGGAATGACGAAAAAACCCGGATCGAATTTTTCGATCCGGGTTTTGAAGATTTTACCCCGCCGGTGCCGTTCAGGTGGATCTCCCGTTCCCTTTCGGTAAACGGCGGATGACCGTCGCGGGAGCGTCAGACTTCCAATCAAGGCCTGCCATTTGCTCGCCGCAACTCAGCCTCCTGATTTGCAGTCCAAGTATCGGTTCGAGGATCTCACCTTTAATCCCGAACATCGCAGGGTAAATGTAGAAAGCCGCTGGTTGAGAGTTGAGAGGAAAGCACTGGTTTCCTTCCCAACCCTCAACGGGCGGCTCTCACTTTCAAAGAACTACTCGCGCAATTCCGCGCCGAGTTCGCGCCGCAATCGCTCGCGAATTTTCGCATGCGCCGCGGTCACTTCCTCGCTTGTGAGTGTGCGACTCCGCTCGCGATATGTCAATCTGTATGCGAGCGACTTTCGCCCCGGTTCGCCGGCAATTGCTTCGCCTGTGAATAAGTCGAACAGCTCGGCGCTTGCGAGCAACGGCTCGGCTGGATTTTCGATCACGCGCAAAATTTCTTCGTGCGAAATTTTTTCCGCTACAATCATTGCAATGTCGCGGATTACGGCGGGAAATCGTTCCAGCTCCCGAAATTTTTTCGTCGACTCAGTCGTGCCGAAAAGAAGATCCGCGTGCAACTCGGCCACGACCACCGCGCCTGGCGCGTTCGCCTTTGCGGGCGCAAGTTGTCCGCCGAAACCGATCATTCGATCACCTGAGTAAATATCCGCCGCCAGCGCGAGATCGGGAAATTGGTTGGGGCGAAACGACAGATTTGAGACAACGCACGCAAGCATGCCTTTCAAATCGAACAGGTCGAGACTCTGGGTTTTCGCCGAGCGCCAGTCGGGGCCGCTCGCGATGTTTCCCCAGAGCAAAACGCCCAGATGCCGTTCTTCTTTTCCCGCTGGCGGGATAAAGGTTCGTCCGATTTCGAAAATGGCGACCCGCTCTGCGCCGGCGCGAATGTTGCGATCGAGCACTGGGAGTAGCCCGGCGAGGATACTTGGCCGCAGCGCCACCGCGTCTTCGCTCAGCGGGTTGCGCAGCTCGATTGCACTTTCGCTGAAAACGAGTCGTTCGCGCGGAAGCAATTTTGAAGTTCGCACTTCGCTCAGACCGACTGCGACGAGGCGATTGCGCCATGTCGATTCCAAATCGTGCGCGGCATCGGCCGCGCTGGAAGCCGCATAACGGCCGCGCTCGACGCCCGGAATTTTGTTCGCGCCGTAGCCGCGCACGACTTCTTCGATAAGATCGACATCGCGCTGTAGATCGCGGCGATAACTTGGAATTTTCCACGTCCTAGCTCCGTTGTTGCTCTTGCTCTTACTTAAACCAAACCCAGTCAGAATCTCATCAACCGTTTCTGGCTTGACCGTGATTCCGATGACGCGATTGCATTTCTCGTAACTCAGCGAAACATCGCCTGGGTTAGGGGGAAGTTTGCCGGCGATCTGGGTTGCGTTTGCCGGCGTGCCGTCCGCGATTTCGGCAACCAGTTGCGTGGCGCGCGCTGACGCACGCAAAACCATTGCCGGATCGACGCCGCGCTCGAAGCGATAACTTGCATCGCTTGGCAGATTTAATTCACGCGCTGTCTTGCGAATGCTCGCCGCCGAAAAGTAAGCGGCTTCGAGCAAAACGTTTTTGGTCGATTCGGTGACGCCCGTCTCCTCCCCGCCCATCACGCCGCCGATACCGACCGCGCGTTCTTTATCGGCGACGATGCAGTTGTCCGGCTTCAGCGAGTAAGTTTTGCCGTCGAGGGCGAGAAATTTTTCACCGTCGCGCGCGAGCCGCACATTGATGGCGCCCCGCAATTTGTCGGCGTCGAACGCGTGCGTCGGCTGCCCCAGCTCAAGCATCACGAAATTCGAGATGTCGACGATGTTGTTGATGGAACGGATACCAACGCTCTCGATTTTCGACCGCAACCACTGCGGGCTCGGCCCGACCTTCACATTGTCGATCTTGCGCGCGGAGAAAAAAGGACATTCACGCGCTGCCGAAATCTCGATTTCGACCTCAGCTAACTTGTTCGATTTAACCGAACGAGTTTCGAGAGCGCGCAGGGGCGTCTTGGTGAGCGCGGCGATTTCCCGCGCGAGGCCGTAATGGCTGAGTAAATCGCCGCGATTAGGCGTGATTTCGAGATCGAGGATTGTGTCGGCTGGAAAAAAATCGCTGATCGGCGCGCCAATTTTTGCTTCTCGCGCCAGGATCATTAACCCCGAGGCATCTTGGCCGAGACCAAGCTCGATCGGGCTGCAAAGCATGCCTTCGGATTCGACCCCGCGGAGTTTGCTTTTGCGAATCTCCAATCCGTTCGGCAATTTCGCGCCGGGAAGCGCGAGCGGCACTTTGTCGCCGACTTTATAATTGGTCGCGCCGCAGACGATCTGGCGTTTGGTTCCGCTGCCCTCGTCAACTTCGCAGACCGTCAGACGATCAGCGTTCGGATGTCGCGACGAGGCCGTGATCTGCGAAACGATCACATTGTCGATCTTCGCGCCGCGCCGCTCGATGTGTTTCGTTTCAACCCCGGCGCGCGTGAGCAGATCGGCCACTTCCTGAGATTGCTCCGGAAGATCGACAAACTCGCGCAGCCAGTTGATGGAGAATTTCATGCGTTCTCGCCGTTATTCCGAGCGAAGTCGAGGAACCCCGTTGCGAAACCAACCGCTACGGCCGCGGGGTTGCTCGACTCCGCTTCGCTTCGCCCGGAATGACAATGAAGGTTCACGCGAACTGCCTCAAGAACCGCAGATCGTTTTGCGAGAAGAAACGAATATCCGGGACGTCGAACAAAATCATCGCGAGCCGGTCCATGCCGAGACCGAACGCGTAGCCGCTCCATTTTTCAGGGTCATAGGCCTTGTCGCCGCGCGCTTTGTTGACCTGTTCGAAAACCGCGGGATGGACGACGCCCGACCCCGCGACTTCGATCCATTGCTCGCCGCCTTTGAGCGCTTTCGATTTCACATAAACTTCCAGGCTCGGTTCGGTGAACGGGAAGTAATGCGGCCGGAACTCGACTTCCGTTCCGGAGCCGAACAGTTCGCGCATGAAAAATTCCAGTGCGCCTTTCAAGTCCGCGACGCTGACGTTTTCGTCTACGTAAAGTCCTTCAATTTGATGGAACTGCGGGCTGTGCGTGGCGTCGAGCTCGTCGCGTCGATACGCGGCGCCGGGAGAAATGACGCGAAGCGGCGGCGGCGCAGCTTGCATAGCACGGATTTGTACAGTCGACGTGTGCGTCCGAAGCAGGCGTCCATCGGGCAAATAAAATGTGTCCTGCTCGTTACGCGCAGGATGTTCCGGCGGCGTGTTCAGGGCATCGAAGCAATGCCATTCGTCTTCGATGTCGGGGCCGTCGGCCAAGGCAAAGCCCATTCGGCGAAAAATCTCGATCGCGCGGTCGAGCATTTGGGTGAGCGGATGAATCGAGCCGATCTCGTGCAGCGAGCCAGGCAGTGAGATGTCGATCTTGCCCAGCGCATCGAGGTCTTTGCGGGCGCGCAATTCCTCGACCCGGTGCTCGATCGCAACGGCGACGGCGGTGCGCACTTCATTAAGCAGTTTGCCAACGGAAGGTTTCTCCTCCTTTGGCAGCGCTTTCATTTGCTCGCCCCAAGCAGAGATGCTGCCGCTGCGGCCCAGATATTTCACGCGCGCGGCTTCGAGCGCGTGCTCGTCAGCGGCGGACTCGATGTCGCGCAAAGCTTCCTCGCGCAGTTGTTCGAGCGGATGCATCGACGAACGTTGAACGCTGAATGTGCCGCGCTCAATCAATAAGTGCGACGGTGATAGACCGCCGCTACAGAAGTAGAATTACGCTGCTTTCTTTTTCGTTTTGGACTTGTCTTCGAGCGCGCTTTTCGCTTGATCGACAATCGACTTGAACGCGGCCTCGTCGCTAATCGCGAGATCGGCAAGAACCTTGCGATCCAGACCGATGCCGGCGGCTTTTAATCCTTCGGCGAACCGACTGTAAGTCAGACCGTTGGCGCGCGCGGCGGCATTGAGCCGTTGGATCCAAAGGTAGCGAAAAGTGCGTTTGCGGGTCTTGCGATCGCGATACGACCAATACTGCGCTTTCATCCGCGCGTCCTTGGCGTAACGAAAAAGTTTTGATCGGCGGCCGCGATATCCTTTGGCTGCTTTAATGACGCGTTTGCGGCGTGCCCGGCTGGCGCGGGCGTTTGTTGCTCTTGGCATCTTTGTTTGCTCCGCGCGTTAACGGGAGCTCCCTGTTTCAGCGAGCTGTTTGTTCCGTTGTCGATCTTCGCGACCTCACTCGCTGATTTCGATCCCGCGAGGCAGGATCAGGTGCGCAGATCGGGCGAAGAAGCTAGGCGGATCGGCAAAAATGACAACTGTTTACTGTGGTGGCGGCCGTGTCGGCTGCTCCGGTGCACCCGACGCGCTTTCTGGTGCAGCCGGCACGCCTGCGACTACAGGAGTTCGTCTCCAAACGAACCACGTGATCACCCCAACGGCAGCGCCGCCGAGATGCGCGAACGCGGAGACGGAGCTGATTCCCGCCTTCTGTTCCCACGCGCCGATGGCTTGAAACAGGATCCACAGGATGAAAACGAACCACGCCGGCAGCCGGATCCATCGAAACCAAATAAAACCCCACCGCATCAGAAATCCGAGCCGCATGTGCGGGAATTTGAGCGCATAAAACGTGATCACACCAGCGATGCCGCCGCTCGCGCCGATGCATGGCGTTTGCGCTCGCGGATCAGCCGCGATGTGGATCAGATCGCCGACGAACGCGGCCACGGCGATCAGACCCAAATAGCGCAACCGGCCCAGGAAATCTTCCACGTTATCGCCGAACACGAGCAGGAAATACATGTTGCCGATGAGATGAATCAGGCCGGCGTGCAGAAAAAATGAAGTCGCGAAGGTGAGGCCGTGCAGGCGCGCGGCTTGTGCCGGAATGAGTCCGTAATCTTGAACGATTGCTCGCAACTGCGGCAGCGCCGACAGGCTCACGAGGATGATGGCGGTCGCCAGCGTCCAGGTTGCCCAGGGTTTACGTTCGTCTGGCGGCGCGTCGAACTCGACCGGGAACCCGAAGAAGCCGGCAATTGTTTTCCACTGCTCGTCTGGTGGAGCGCTGTCGAAATCGCTGCCGCGCGCTTCTTCGGCAAGCTCTTTCACTTTTTCCATGGCAAGGAGTTGGCGGGCCTCCGGCGGGAGCTCAGGTGGGGCCGGCGGCAGCGGACGAGGCTTGAGCGTATCGACTTCGCCGGCATCGAACCAAACGAAGTGACAATGCTGGCAAAGATCGACATCTACGGCGGCATTGTCTGAAAGCGCGACGGTGAGCATCGGTTTGCGACATTCCGGACACGGCCGGCCGCGACTGCCTTCGCCGCGCAGCGCATGCATCCAGAGTAGATTGATGCACTCCGGAGTAAAAGTGCGGCGTAACAGCTCGACCGTGACGGCGCGCCCGCCGCACTTGTCGCAGCTCCAAAAAATTCCATGCGCGGTGCGCGTTTCCTTAAGCGGCAGCTGACAACTTGGACAAGTGAAGTTCGCGATTTCGTTCGGCATGAGAAGCACCAAATCCCAAACCCCAATACCCAGGGAAACTTCAAGCTCCAATATTCAAATTCGCGCGTTCTGCTTTTGCAGCTTGCTGATTGGAGCTTCCCTGGGGTTTGGTGATTGGTGCTTGGGGTTTTAGCTTATACTGGCGACCATGCCTCAGCTCGCGCGCCATCGATTGTCGATCTTGGCGGCGATCTGCGCGTTTTGGGGGGCGGCGCTGTTAATCGCCCTGCAGGTTCCATTTTTATCAGTGATTTGGCGCGGCGAACAAAGCGTTCAGGACTGGCTCGAGCGCGACGGCCGCAAAACGCGCATGCATTCGGAATTCATTTTTCTCGGGATCGACGAGAGCACGTTGCAATTGCCGCCCTTCACATCGGAAGAACTAGCCAACAATCGCGCATTTCAACTGATGAAGGAGCGGCCGTATCCGTGGTCGCGCGAAGTTTGGGCGTTGCTGCTTGATCGTTTGTTCGGCGCGGGCGCGCGTCTTGTCATCTTCGATCTGATCTTCGGCAAGCCGGACGATGGCGATGGCCCGTTTCGCACCGCGCTCGATCGCTACCGCGACAAAGTTGTCGTCGGCGCAAACTTCGATTTCTCGGCGCTCCAGCAAGATAGCGGCGCGGTGATCAACATTACGCCGAACACTTCGCTGATCCCGTTTCCACAAATGGAGGATGATCGCGTCGGTTACGTCGTTTTCTTTCCCGATCCTCTCGATCAAAAAATCAGGTCGGTCCGCTACACGATTACGAAGTCCGAATTGGTGTGGCAGCCACCGAACTTGGGTGAAAAACCGTACGAGTCGCTGGCCGCGCGAACGCTGGAAAAGCTCGGGGCGGCCGCGGATGTGCCGCGCGATTTGAAAGCACGTTTCATCCGGTTCAGCGCGCCGGACGCGTTTTCTCCGCATCCGCTCTATGAAGTTTTCGATTCCAAATTCTGGCATTCCAACTTCGCTGACGGCAGCTTCTTTAAGAATGCGGTGGTGATTATCGGCTCATCGTCGCAGGTCCAGCACGACGTTTTCGCGACGCCGGTCGAGCGCTACACACCTGGTGCTGCGCTGCATTTGCATGCGATTGCGGCGGCCCTCGAGCATCAATTTTTGCGCGCCGCTCCAGCAGGAGTTGGCTCTGCGCTGATTTGCGGCGCCGGCGTGCTGACGTGGGTTTTGGTCGGGTTCGTGCGAAAACCGCTGATCTGCCTCGTTGCTCTAGTTGCGCTTACGGCCGCATATCTCGGCGTCGCGCGGCTCGTCTACGATTGGTTTGGCTTGTTTATCTTGGTTGTGCCGACCCTCGCCGTCTTCATCCTCAGCGGATCTTTCTCCCTCGGGTTCGATTTTGCGTTGGAGCGGATCGAGCGAATGCGCACGCGCCGCACGCTCGAACGCTATGTCTCTCGCAATCTGGTGAACGAGATCTTGGAGAACCCAACGACATATCTCGATACGCTGCGCGGTGTGCGGCGCGACGTCGTCATTCTTTTCTCCGACATCGCCGATTTCACCACGATCAGCGAACAGACGGAGCCGGAATTGCTCGTTAGGCAATTGAACGAGTACCTCAGCGCGATGACGTCGGTTGTGTTCGAGCACGGCGGCACGCTGGACAAGTTCATCGGCGATGCGGTGATGGCGGTGTGGGGGAATGTGAACAGTCGCGGCGCGACCGAAGACGCGCGGTCGGCGGCGCGCACAGCGCTGGCCATGCGCAAATCGTTGCACACCCTCAACGCACAATGGCGCGCGCGCGGCGCTCAGCAATTCAAGAGCGGGATCGGCCTCAATCACGGCGAAGTCGTTGTCGGCAACATCGGGTCGGAGCAGAAAATGGATTTCACCGTCATTGGCGACGCGGTAAATCTGGCCTCGCGCATCGAAGCGCTGACCCGGACTTATCCGGTCGATATTTTGGTCGGCGCGAACGTCTACGACTTGCTGCGCGCCGATTTTTATTTGCGCAGCGTCGGTCTGGCGCGGGTGAAAGGGAAAATGAAGCCGGTCGAAATTTTCGGACTGATCGGTGCGCACGATGATGAAGATGTCGATCCTGAATTTGTGCGTCGGCTGGAGTTGTATGAAGAGGGCGTCCAGAAATTGCGCGAGCGCGAATTCGGCAAGGCGGGCGCGCTGTTCTCCAAGTTTCTCGAATCTTATCCCGCGGATGAGCTGACCAAGCTGTACGTCGCGCGCATTCGTGAATACGAGCAATCCCCGCCGGATGAGGCGTGGAGCGCGGTGGAAGTATTTACGAAGAAATGAAGTGTAGAGGCGCTTGTGCCAAGCGCCTGGTCGTCGGTTCGGCGTTTGACACAAACGCCGCTACAACTCCGCTGGCGCAACTCGGCCACGCGGCGTAAAGACTTGGCGTGACAAAAGAGCCGCCGCAGAGATTTCATTTCCTCGGGATTTGCGGCACGGCGATGGGCGCAGTGGCCGCGGAACTGCAGGAGCGCGGGTTCCGCGTGACGGGATCGGATGAAAAAGTTTACCCACCGATCTCGACGTTTCTCGCCAACAAAGGCATTGCGCTCGAGGAAGGTTTTCGCGCGGAGAACATCCCCGCGGACGTCGATGTTGTCGTGATCGGCAACGCCATGAAGCGAGGTAATCCCGAGGTGGAAGCGGTGCTGAACCGTAAACTCTTCTATCTCTCGCTACCTGAAGTATTGAAAAATTATTTCCTGCGGGGACGTCACAATCTCGTCGTCACCGGCACGCATGGAAAAACGACCACGACGGCCTTGCTCACCTGGATCATGGAAAAAGCCGGGCGCAAACCGGGTTATCTCATAGGCGGGATTCCGAAAAATCTCAGCCAGGGTGCGCGCCTGAACGATTCGAAGTATTTCGTGATCGAAGGTGATGAATACGACACCGCCTTTTTCGACAAGCGCTCGAAATTTGTCCATTACCTGCCGGAGTTGGTGATCGTGAACAATATCGAATTCGATCACGCGGATATTTTCCGCGACCTCGACGACGTGAAGCTGAGCTTTAAACGCCTGCTCAACATCGTGCCAGAGAACGGAATGGTGCTGCTCAACGGCGACGACGCAAACTGTGTCGAAGTCGCTAAAGATTGCCGCGCGCAAATGGTGGAGGTCGGCTTTTCCAAAAATTGCGCCCAGCGGATCCGCGATGCTGCGTACTCGACGACCGCGTCGCGATTCAAATTGGGTGAAGCCGCCTACGAAATCCCGATGGTCGGCGAATTCAATGTGCGCAACGCCGCCATGGCGGTGACGGCGGCCCGCTTCTACGACGTGCCGAAAGCGAAGATCGACAATGCGCTGAAAACTTTTACCGGCACGGCGCGGCGGCAGGAGGTGCGCGGCGAAGCGCGGGGTGTGACCGTGATCGACGATTTCGGCCACCACCCGACGGCGGTTGCGCAAACACTCCAGGGTTTGCGTCATCGCTTCCCGGCGCATCGGCTCTGGGCGATTTTTGAGCCGCGCTCGAACACGACGCGCCGTGCCGTCTTTCAAAAAGAATTGCCCGATGCATTGAAGTTGGCCGATGGCGTTTTCGTCGCGCAGGTTGCCCGCCTCGAGCAAATCCCGGAAGCGGAGCGGCTCAACCCGACGACGGTCGTGAAAGAGATCGCCGACTCGGGCCGGCCGGCGTTTTACGAGGCGAATGCGGACGCGATTGTTCAGCGCATCGGCCCGATGTTACAGCCAAAGGACGTGGTCGTTGTCTTCAGCAATGGCGGCTTCGACAATATCCACGAGAAATTGCTCGCGCGGTTGTCGGCCTGACCGAACGAAGATTCCGCCTTATTCAGCCGGCGTCACGCAGCGTAGCTTGGATCATCCGTGACCGGATGTGAGGTCCCTCGCCGTCTACGCGCCTCGGGATGACAGCGTGTTTATGGTGCGGCGCTCGTGTGATCGTGAATGATTTTCCAGCCGTCATTCGCGCGGCGAAAAATTAAGGTGAAGCGTCCGTGCGGCTGATCATTGGCGCGTTGCAGTTGCCAGCGACCGAGCACGACCGCGGAATCGTTGCTCAACAGGTCGATCTCGAGTTCGGAGAAAGCGAGCGTGCCCATCTTCGTGCGGTCGGAATATTTTTGCTTGTAGCGCGCACGCACGGTTTCCCAGCCGCGGCGAACGGTGTCTTCGGAAACAAAGGTGGTTGATTCTGCACGGGCATACCCATTCATGAACGCATCGATGTCTCCGCCGTTCCATGCTTGCTGCTGCGCTTCGATCACAGCGCGGATCTCATCGGCTGGCCCGGCATACAAACCCGTGGCGGAGAAAAGGACGAACCCAAGCCAAGGGACAATTTTCATGGCTCAATTATCTGCGCGATGCGGTGGGCATCCAAAACAATCATGGCGTCGTTCTCCCAGACTTTGGAATTGTCGATGAAATCCAGTAGGGCCGGTCGTTGCTCGGAGGGAATGTCTTCTGCGATCGCGCCGAACCAGCGAAGTTTCTTTACATCGCGGGAGTTAAGCGGCATTCGGCTAACTATGATAAGATCGACATTGTACTTGTCGATGAAGGCGCGGAGCTCGGCGCGACTGGCGGTGAAGTAAGCGCGCACCAGGTCCTGACCGCGCCGGCGGATCAAGTCGTAGTAACCTTTGTGGTAAGGGATCGCGTGTTCGGAGCTGACGAGAACCGACCGTTGTGCGAAAACCGGAATCAAGCTGGCAGCGTTGCGTAAGGTCGCGGTCACGGTTGCCTTCGGCTGGTCGCGGAGGAATTGATACAGCTCGCGCGGCCGGGCCGCGATGTAGGAATTGGCCGGGAATTCGTTTTTCAAGTGCGGATAGATGAGTACCCCGGCACCCAGGACGAGTGCGGCGACAGTGATTGCGCTCGCGGCCCGTGGCGAATTTTTGCGGCGCAATTGCTCGCCCCAGCTTTCGACCAGCTCCCAGAGCACGGCAATGCTCGCAGCCGCTCCAATAGCGAACAGGATTTGGAAGAGCCACTGCGAATAGCGCCCGGGCAAATGCAGTTTGAACAGAAACAACTGCGCCGCGGCCCACATCAGCACTGCGGCCAATCCAGCCTGCAACAAAATGGCCGCCCGAAATTTGCGGCGGGCGAAGATCAAACAACCGGGCGCCGCAAGGGCGAGGGCAAGGATGTGGGGCGGATTTCCATTCGGCAGCAGCCCGCTCCGTGGGGCATCGATCCAGTACGTCGGACCATGCACGAAGAATTGCGAGCGGCCGTGCTTTAGAAACTCCGGCAGGGCACGCGCTTGCTCTCGTGTGATCACTGGCCGAAATCGAGCGGTGGATGAAACGAACGGCAAAAGCGCCGCGGCGAAAACGCAAACGGCGGCGACAAACAGAATGTAATCGCGCCGGTCAGTAGTGAAGGAGAAGCGGCGTTGTCGCCATTTGAGAAGCCGTAACGCGAGCACGCCAAGCGCGACGAATCCGGCTTGAGGGTAAACCAGCGCCTGGAGCGCAACTATTAGCAGGCACGCCAGAACGCGACCGCGAACCAAAAAAAGCATGAAGGCAAGAAAGAGCGGGCAGACAAACGCGCGCGGTGTGGCGGAGATGACGTCGTCCTTGAGCCAGACGAGCTGCCCGAGCAACACGCTGGCGAAGAATGCGCCGCGCGGCTTCGGCATTAGTGCGAGGAACAATTCAAACGTGAGGTAGGCGATGAGTAGCCCGATCGCGGCCGGCAAAATCTTGGACAGGAGCAAGGGGTCGATCCCTCCTTTGGCGAAGATCCAATAAAGCAACCTGTAACCGGCCGGCGCGACGGCTTGGAAATAATCGGCAATCAGATCATTCGGGAACAGGCTCGGATCGATGAAGCGGCGCATCCAAAAGACATGTTGGCGCGCGTCATCCTGGACGAGATCGGGTAAGCGGAAGGCGAGTCGCAACCCGAGACCGCTGTAAAGCGCGGCGATGGCAAGAGCGGCGATCAACCACCAGCGCCTAACGAGCTCGTTCGCCGCCGCGGATCCGTCTGGTGGCGGATCGATCTGACTCGTCATGGGCGAACCTTTGTGACGTAACGATGCAGGAAGGGCAAGCCGGCGAGCGCTGGCAGGAGATAACGCGCGGTGCAGAGCAGTCCAAGCGCGGCGGCTACTGGCGCCCCAAAGTACGGCCGATAAAGAACGATGAGAGCGGCGTCGCGCGTGCCGATGCCGGCAAAACTGAACGGCAGCAATCCGATCAAAATTGCCAGTGGCGCCAGGCCGAGGTTGGCGAGGAACGGAACCGATGCACGAAGCGCGACCACGAACAGCCAGATCTGCAACAGATGCAGCAACCAGATGAAGATCGACAATATCGAAACAACGAGCATGCGCGGCCGGTTTGACCAAAACTGGTTCTGCATTTCTTTCCAGCCGGTCTCAAACGAGACCAGCTTCCTGGCGGCAAATCGGTCGGCATAGGCAAAAACGAAATTGGCCAGAGAGCGTGAGCCGAGAAGCGAAACGCCGAGAATGAATCCCGCAATCACAGTTGCCGTCAGCATCCAGAAAATCGCGTCTTTGCGCGGGTAGAAGACCAGGCCGAGCGCGCACCAAAAAAGAAGCGAGAGCATGTCGGCGGCTTTTTCGAAGATCACGAGCGAGAAGGCGACTCCGCCACGCATGTCGGCGCTCTTCATGAACCACGCCTTCGCGATATCGCCCATTTTCGATGGCAGAACCATATTGAGCACGCTGGCGATGAGAATGAGCCGGGTTGCTTCACCGAGGCCGAGCTGAGCGCGGCCCGGCGCGAGCATTTGCAGCCGCCACGCCGTGAAAACGGTCAAAGGAACGACCATGGCCAAACTCAGAAAAAGCCAAAGCCGATCCGCGTGCGCCAGTGCGGCGCCGAGTCGGACGATGTCGATCTTGGAATAAATCGCGGCCAGGATCAGCAGGCTGATCGCCAGCGTGACGAGTTTGCGGATCACACCGATCTTTCCACAACGAGTGGCTCGCCCTCGCGCAGACTGCGCACTCCTTCGCTCAGGTCGAACCACGGCTGCAATTGACCGGGCTGAAACGGCCGGCTCATCGCGACGGCAATTGAAGTTTCATCGGGACCAATGCCGGCACCGGCAACGCTGCGCCAGCTTTTTGCCTCGATGCGGTCGGTGATGCTCCATCCATTTGCTTTCCATTCGATCGTCCGCTCGAAACGGAACGGCGCCGCTTGTTTCCCGGTCACGAGCATTCGTTGCAGAAGCCGCCGGACAGTGTTCGGTGCGATGCGCCCGATGGTCAGGTTCAGGAGGCGAAAGAGAACGAGCTTTGCCGGGGTCATTCGGTTTTGTTTCGCCCAACCCATTTGCCCGTGAACAGACATCCGGTCCGTCTGAACATCGCGCTGGTAATTGTCGATCAAATGAGCAACGGCCACTTTGCCCTCGCGCATTCGCATCGAAATGCCCGTATCGGAAAGCGCCAGGTGCCCGTTGCGAAATAATTTGAAGACGCCGCCTTTGTTGAGCGCGACATAAAGTTCGATCGTTTCGCGACGATCGACGACCACGCCAGCCTGGGCCAGCTCGATTCGCCCTGGTCTTGCTTTTGTTCGTTGCGGCCGTTCGGCGACGTAGTCGCGCGCAGCGAGCATATAATTCCACAAATGATGGCCGATGATCCGATCGTCGGAGTAACAGGGCGCGCGCCCCGCCTGCAAGCCGCTCAAGAAGCGATCGTTGATCGCGAGTGCATCTGGCAGCCAGCGGCCGGCGAGCTCGAAGCCGTGCGGGAAAAAATTGTAGGTATTGCGACTGCCATATTCGCCACCGAAGGAGCCATCGGGATGCACGAAATTCGAAAGCAACGAAACAGATGAGCGGATCGCGCTCTCCAACTGTGCGGTGGGATTGGTTTGATGCAGCCGCACCAAACAGGACAGCGTGAGAGTGTCGTAACCGGGATCAAAACCTTCATATTCGGGGAACCAGCCTTCGCTCGTTTGCCAGGAAAGCAGCTCAGCGAGGCGCTCGTCGCGCGCGAAGGCGAAGTTGTCGATCTTGCACAAATGACCGATCACATCCAGACAAAGCGCAACCAGCGCATGGTGATTGCTTAGCCGCCCAGTTTCATGCCGAATCGAAAGCCAGCGGGCACGACGCTGGAAGAATTCCAGCGCTTCGTCGGATTGCATCTCAACAAGCTGGTAAGCCTCGGCGCAGGCAAGCAGCGAAAACGCGCTTGCACCGAGAGCGCGTTCATTTGGGAAATAGTCGTCGCATGAGCCGTCGGCATGGCTGTTGCGCGCCGCGAAAAGAATCCCCGCGCGCACGTAGTCGCGAATTGCGTCATTGTCACGGTACGGATTAGCGGAGTAATCGGTCTCTACCGCGAGGGCGAGCGGCCAAACAAATTCCTGGGACATGCCGCACGGGAAATCGGCGACTTTGTAATGCCAGTAATTTCGATCGAAGCAGCCATAGGTGGGGCTGTGCGGGTTTCGGTCCTGCAGCGTGAGAAGTTTGGCAACGTCGCGCAGGGCGCATTCAGCGAACAGATCGCGGCCGGAGAGATCACCAATCATTCGCCGAGGGGTTTTTCCATAGCAAGACCTCGTTGTCGAGCCTCAGGTAGACACGCCGTGCAACCCCGCCCGACGGCCCGGGAGGAAGTAGTTTGACCGGCGCTTGTAATTTTAATAAGATCGTCGGCTCACTTAAAAGGGGAAGAACGTGGATCGACTTTTCTGCATCGCAGTGGTCATGCTGGCGACGAGCGCGGGCGTGACGGCTCAGCGAAGCTCTGACTGGGGCCAGCCGGCGCAGACCGGAGCGGCAGTCGCGAATACGCAACTCGAGAACACGTTTGCTGAGGAACCAGCGAATACGCCGGCAGCAACTGTGCCGACTCGAATCGCCGCCGAGCGACCCCAGCCGCTGCGGCCGACGCAAGTTGTCCGGCCGCAGCCGCTGCAGAATGTGGCGGCAGCGAATCCGGCCAAAGGGGCAGCGACAGATGCCGCGCCGCCGGCGAGTCCTGCGCCGACGGCGCGCTTGCAGTTTCCCAACAGCGACATCGTTGATGTACTGCACTATTACGAGCAGCTCACCGGGAAGAAGCTGGTCATGGACAATTTCGTCCAGGGCAAGGTGAACATTTTCATTACCAAAGACGTGACCCGCGACGAGGCGGTCAAGATTATCGAGATGAGCATGGCCTTGAACGGCATCTCGCTCGTGCCCGCCACTCAGGACATCGTCGAAGTCGTTGGCGCCGGACAGAATCCGCGCAAAGCGCTCGTGCCGATCGTTTCCGACGTCGCGGACATTCCTCCGGGTAATCCGGTCATCAGCTTTTTGTTCCGTCTCCAGTACGCGGACCCGCAGGAGCTGCAGCAGGTGCTGACAGCGTATTTCCAGGGAACTTCCGGCTCGATCAACATTCTCGCCGTGCCGAAGTCATCGAGTCTGCTCGTGACGCACAATGCGGATATGGTGCGGCAAATTGCAAGCGTCATCCAGGAAGTGGATGTGGCACCGGCCGAGGTTGTCAGTGAGTTCATCAAATTGGAACGCGCCGATGCGAGCAAAGTGGTCGACATGCTCAAGGACATCTTTGAAAAAGGCAACCAGCCGCAGCCGGGTCAACCCGGCGTTCGCGCCGTGCGCGTGCCTCAGCCGGCGCCTCAGCCGGTGCCGGTGGAAGCGGAGACCCCCGCCTATGCCGGCTTGAGCGAGGAAGCCATGGTCGTCGGGAAGATCAAATTGACCGCCGACGTGCGCACCAATCGCATCCATGTCGTGACGCGCCCGATCAACATGCCGTTTCTGCGCAAACTGATCGGTGAATTCGACGCGAACGTTGAGTTTGGGAAACCGGTCACGCGGCCGTTGAAATACATTTCGGCCGGCGATGTTCTGCCGGTGCTTGTCCAAGCGCTGACTGAACCTGGCGTGGGTGGGCAGGCCGGTGGCGCTCCGGAACTCGGGGCTTCGCCTTCGGCATCGGCCGCGCCGCGGCGGACGACCTCCTCGACGACGCCATATTCATCGACCTCAACCACAACCAGCGGCTACGGCACCGGCTCCACCACGGATACGCTCAACGTTTCCGAAGAACTCGAGACACAGCCGGTGGATACGACGCCGCGGGCAGTCACAGTTGGTAACACCAAGATCATCGCCGATCAGCGTGCCAACACCATTGTCATGCTCGGTAATCGCGACGCGATCGTGAAGATACAAAAAATCCTCGACGAAATGGACGTGAAAGCGCCGCAAGTGGCGCTGAGCACCGTCATCGGCGAATTGACCCTGAGCAATAACGAGGAGTTTGGCGTCGATTATCTGGCCAAATACAAAAAGAAAGTCGTCGGCATCTCGCGCAACACGAGTGTTCCTATTCCTGTTCCCGGCATCAGTCCGGTGACGAGTCCCTCACCCGGCGCGAGCGTGCCGCCGCTGATTGTCGATCCTGCGCACCTGATCGATTTCACCCAGATCATCCAAAACGTAGCCTCGGGCACAAACGTTTATGTCGCAGCCGGGAATTATCTCGCCGCGATCGTTCATCTGCTCGAATCCACGGGAAACTTCAAGGTGATCTCGCGGCCGATGGTTTTCACCAGCAATAACAAGAAGGCGATCATAGCCTCGGGCACGGAGATTCCAGTGCCGGTCAACACGCTCACTAATGTCGTGAATCAAACGACAGTCACCGGCACAGCAGCGGTCGCCTCGAACATCGAGTTCAAACGAATCGCTCTGCAGCTCGAAGTCGTTCCGCTTATCAATTCCGAAAAAGAAGTCTCGCTCGATATTCTGCAGAAGATCGACAGTGTGGCCGGGTCGACGATGGTGAACGGCAATTCGATTCCGAACATTGCCACGCGTTACATTCGCACCAACGTGTCCGCCGGAAACGGATCAACCATTGTGCTCGGCGGCTTGATCACCAACAGCACGAACAAGAATTATTCCGGTATTCCGTATCTTTCCCGTATTCCGCTGCTTGGCGCACTCTTTCGCAATACCACAGATAACAGGAACCGCACCGAGCTAATCATTTTGATGTGTCCGGAAGTAACTCTGACGAAGCTCGACCTGTTCCGGCTGCGCCAGAAATGGGAAGACAACAGTCACTTCGGGCCGGAGCTCGATCAAGGTGGCTGTCCCGATTGCCCCGTGCATCCTGAGAACGACAAACAATTGCAGCCGCTCGATATTCCGCCCGCAACGGGTCCGCAATAGAAGGAGCGCTTATGAGATTGTCGATCTTAGCTCTGTTACTAACCGCGGCGACCGCGACGGCCGATCTGACTGATGAGAATTTTCTTCGTTCGGTCGACCCGCTCGCCGCGCGCGATGAGTGGGGCCTGTTGCATCAAACCCGCGAGGTACACGCTGTTGATTTCGCGCAGCGTTATCCGGCCCGTTGGTTCTACTACTTCAAGGCCTCCGAACAGGTAATGACGCAGCCCGCATATGTTGGCGCAGTCCAACGCGAGTTGCGTCGGCTCGGCTATTATTGCGGCCCAATCGACGGCATTTTTACTCCGGACGTCGGCGACGCCATTGCCCTGCTGCAGAAGAACTACTCCATGCGCGTTACGGGCACGCTCACAGATCCCGTCCGACGCGCCTTGCGTCTACCGTAGAGCAACAGCCAACCGCGGGAATCACGTCGCCAGAAGCAGAGCGCGTGCTGGCAGCTTGGCGCTTTCCAGCACGCGCAGGGCGGCTAGCGAGAATTGATTTGCTTACTTCTTGCTCAGGTTAATGCTGCTCGTTGAGCCCGGCACGCCGGTTGTATTGTAGCTGTAGTTTACCGTGGTCGGGTTAGGCGCAGTCTTGCCGACTACGGTCGAGGTACTAAACTTGATCGCGATGTAGTAGGTGCCAGCCGTAGACGCCTTGAACGTAACGGTGACCGTGTCACTGGTCCCGTCGGTCGAGGTTTGACTAAACATCCCGTGCACGTTGGTGCAGGATGAGTTATACACGGTGCTGCCGGAAGCGATCGCGAAGAGCTTGCTGAAGTTGCCGCTCGTGATCGATTGATTGACCACAAACGTATTGCTGCCGGCCACGGCCGTCACTTTCACCCAGTAGTAGAACACACCCGGGCTGGTCGAGTTGATCAAGCCGTTTTTGACCGTGTAA
>DATDFJ010000220.1:0-34985 GCA_036522675.1 Chthoniobacterales bacterium
GGCGGTCTGCGGTATTATATCCTCGATAACGAGCCGAGCATCTGGGACGCGACGCACCGCGACGTGCATCCAACCGGCGCAACCATGGATGAGATGCGCAATCGCATTGTCGATTTTGCATCGATGATCAAAAACAACGACGCGAGCGCGCTGGTTGTCGGCCCGGAGGAATGGGGCTGGAATGGCTATTTTTATAGCGGCTACGATCAACAGTACGGCGCGCAGCACGGCTGGGGCTATTTGCCGGATCGCGCCGCGCACGGCGAAGCCGCTTATCTGCCCTGGCTGCTCGGTCAATTGCGGCAGAACAATCAGATCACCGGACGCCGGCTACTCGACATCTTCACTGTTCATTATTATCCGCAGGGTGGTGAGTTTAGTAATAACACGTCGGCGGCGATGCAGCTGCGACGTAACCGATCGACACGGTCACTGTGGGACCCGAATTATGTCGATAAGACCTGGATCAACGATCGAGTGCAGTTGATTCCCCGGCTACGCTCGTGGGTCAACGCGTACTATCCCGGCACCGCGATCGGCATCACCGAATACAACTGGGGCGCCGAAAGCCACATCAATGGCGCCACCGCGCAAGCGGACATCTACGGCATTCTCGGCAGGGAAAATGTCGATCTTGCCACACGCTGCACGACTCCAGACCCGAGCACACCGACTTACAAGGCAATGAAGTTGTACCGAAATTACGACGGCAATAGGTCCACGTTCGGTGACACGAGTGTGCGAACGACTGTGCCAGACCCAGACACGCTTTCCGCCTTCTCAGCGGTTCGATCGAGCGATGGCGCGCTGACTGTCATGGTGATTGCCAAGTATCTTTCGAGCAGCACGCCGGTGACGATCAACTTTGCGAACTATGCGCATGCGAGCACGGCGCAAGCCTGGCAGCTCACAAGCGCAAACGCGATCAACCGGCTAACCGACGTCAGCTTTGCGGGCAACGCGCTGACTACAACTGTGCCGCCGCAGAGTATAACGTTGTTCGTCGTTGCCGCCGCCGATCCGAGCTGGCGGGCCACGCCGGCATCGCCCCTGCCGGCCATGTCGACGCCGAGCGTGACGGCGGCATCAACATCAACGACCATCGCCAGCCCCGCGAAGGGCAAACCGCCGGGGGGCTCACTCACTCTTACTTGGACCGACAACTCCACGTCGGAGGACGGCTTCAAAGTTGAACGCTGCACTGGCATGGGTTGCACAAACTTTACCCAGATCGCCACGGTGGGCGCGAACGTAACCAGCTACGCGGACACCGGGCTAGCCTCCGGCACGAGATACATGTATCGGGTGCGCGCTTACAACGCCGCAATCAATTCGGCCTACTCAAATATCGGCACAGCAAAAACCCCAAAGACGCATAACTGAAAAGTGCGCCTTTGACGGTTCATTTAATATCCAAGACCGCGCTGTCCTCAGCGGTTGTTAAAACGAAGCGGCGTCTGCCGCCATAAGATCGACAATCAGCTCAGAAAGCTTTCGCGGTCAGTCGCCGAAGGAGATTTCGACGTCGCGCGCGGTCTGGACCATTTCGCCATTCGGAGGAACGAGGCGGAGGCGATTGACGGCCTCGGCGATTGGGACCTGGCGGACCTGATAGTTTTGGTAGCTGACCATTGATCCGAAGTGCCCCTCGTTTGCGAGTTGCACAGCTTTAACGCCAAAGCGTGTGGCTAAGATGCGGTCGAGCACGGTCGGCGCCCCGCCGCGCTGCAAATGCCCAAGCACACAGGAGCGCGTCTCTTTGCCGGTACGTTTCGCTATCTCGTGCGCAACGACTTGGGCGATACCGCCGAGACGAAATTCGCCGCCTTCAATGTCGCGTTTGATCTGCTGACCGTCCTTTGGTCGCGCGCCTTCGGCCACCACGACGACGGTGCCGAGATCGCCGGCGGCATGGCGCGACTTCACGGTTGCGGCGATTTTTTCGTAATCGAACGGGATCTCCGGGATCAGAATGACGTCCGCGCCACCGGCGATGCCGCCGTGCAACGCGATCCAGCCGGCATGACGTCCCATCACTTCCACGACCATGACACGTTTGTGACTGGTCGCCGTGGTGTGCAGTCGATCGAGCGCGTCCACGACCACGTCAACGGCAGAATCGAAACCGAACGTCATCGCGGTGGCTTCGAGATCGTTATCGATCGTTTTCGGCACGCCGATGCAATTGATGCCTGATTCCTGTAGTTGTTGCGCCGTCACCATCGAGCCGTCACCTCCGACAATGACGAGCGCTTTGACGTGCAGTTCGTCGAGAATTTTTTTCGCATCAGCGATGACGTTGGCGGGCACGATCGTGCGATCGCCGCCGCCGATCTTGGAAACGAAATGGCCGCGATTGGTCGTGCCAATGATCGTGCCGCCGAGCGCCATGATCCCTTCGGTGCTCTTATGATCGAGGATACAATAATCGCCCGGCGGCAGGAGCCCCTCGAAGCCGTCCTTAAAACCGACTACTTCCCAGCCCAGTTTTTCCGATGCAAGGACGACGCCGCGCAACACCGCGTTGAGCCCGGGGCAATCGCCGCCGCTCGTCAGTACGCCGATGCGCGGTTTCATCTGCAGCGATTGCGTTAGAGCAATTTATTCGGATCGACCATGCGACCAGCCGCGGCCCACTGATCGTAAAGTTGCCAGCCGCGATCAATGAGCGCGGCGCCTTCGGCAAATCGGTTCGTGCTGCCGAGCAGCACGATGAGCAAATGCCGCGGATAAACCGCCGTCTGCGCGCCTTCTCGCACGATCTGTGATTCGCGATTCGCCGAGACAATCAAACAATCGCCGGCACGCGCGGTGCGGCCGGTTTTCACGCCGTCGACGCCGCGGCTGCCGAGGAGTTCGTTCGTGTTGCGCAGTAGGTAAGCCATCTTGCGCGGGCCGCGTTGCCACGTGATCTGCCGTTCCTTTTGCGAGACATAAAAACGAAAACTCGCCCGGTTCATGGCGTAACGAGTCAGGCGCGCCATGTCCTCAGCAGTCGAGTACGGGACCGGCTTCACCTTGTCGTCGATGCCGTGCGGATTAACAAATAGCGTGCGATCCATTTTGAGCTGCTTTGCGAGCGCGTTCATTTGCGTGACAAAGACGCCGACACCGGTCATGACCTTGCCTGACGAAGCCGCAGGCACGAGCGAGCTGATTGTCGATCCAACATAGTCGGCCAGCGAATAGGCGGCGATGTTGTCGGACTGGACAAGTGCGGCATAAAGCAAATCGCGCAGCGAGATCGCGTCCCCGGGTTGAAAGCCGATGTTATTTTCACCGGTGCCGACAAACGCGTCCGTCGATATCACGACCATTTGGTTCAGGTTGCCCGACTTGTGTTCGGCCCAATCCAGCACCACCATCGCCGTCGCGACCTTGGTCAAACTGCCGACCTGTCGTTTTTGCCGCTCGTCCTGGCCTTGCAACACGTGGCCGGTCTGCGAATCGACAATCACGAACGCCGAGGCGAAGGCTGAACTCACGCTGCCGGCGCATAGGAGAATCGCGGCGAGCGCGATGCGAATTCGATACGAAATTTTCACGATGGATCTGCGGACGCAGGACGTTAATCAGCGGCGCTGCGTCCGCAACCGCCGAGGACGACGATTCGTTAAAAGTTACAGCAGTTCCGAAAACGACCGCCGTAAAACTGGATACGACAACGATTGGTCGCGAACTATTGTTGCAGCGCCGGACTGGAGCGCGCGGCATAGCGGCTTGGGTTCGCGCTCAGGGTCCAGTAAACGCGTTCGGCTGCATTGCGCAGATCGAAATGCGTCGCTTTGCCTAGTCCGCTGGCGCGGAGTGTGCCGAACCTGCCCTGGAACCGGCTGCCACCCGCCATGTCGAATTCATAAACGACCACACCTCGCGGGACATCGGTCACACGCACGTGCAGCGCCAGAAACGAACGGCCGGCGCCGAACTGACCAAAGAAATAGCGCGCGAGCGGACTTCCACCGTCAACTTCGGTGAAGTAGCCGTCGACCAACCAGCCAACCCGCGGCCGCTCGTGATTTTTGAGAATCCGGGCCGGAGCGATGCGCTCCAGCTCTTCTTTCAGGTCTTCGGCGAGCTCAACTGGCGCCAGCGCTTTGCGAATCGGCATTTCACCATCAGAATCAGCCTCATCGCCGCGGAACACGGCGGTATCGATGCAGAACGGCCGAATGTAAATGGCCACCGGATTATAGGCACCGACGCCGCAGTTCGTGATCATGTGCACGCCTTTGGAACCAAAATCCTTCGCGTCGGTCGCCGTGACAGCGCCGCCGCCGCCCACATCGCTCTTGGTGACGTACATGTTCGCGCAGGAGCAAAGCAGGATGCTGAGAAGTGTGACAATCGATTGTTTCATAATGATTGATGCTGAGCGCCCCGCCCCCTTGCTCGCGCAAGGGACGAATGGCAGCGGTTTGTGATGCAACTCTCGTGCCGTTCCCCGGAGAAAACGCACGGTGCGCCCTATGCAGCGGTCTGAGGGCTGCGCGCCCGACTGACCAGGATTCGGATCAGGAAATACGTGAGCAGTGCCGATGGCAGGCCGAGGAACAGCGACCCAATCAATGCTGGCCAGACCACTCGGACCACAAAATGCCAGTGGAAATAGTCAGCGATGACGAAATGTCGAAATGCCCTTGGCGCCGGCGGGCGCTGCAGCATCCAACAACCGATTTTGTATTCGAAAAAGTAGACGGCTGGCATGGCCAGCAAAAAGACGTCATGCAAATTGGCGGCGATCGCGGCGGCTAGCTTGTTCGATCGACACATCCACGCGAAGGCAATGGAGAGCAGCGTTTTCAACGTGTAAAGCGGCGTGAAGCCGAAAAACATTCCGATGGCCGACCCAAGCGCGATCGAATGTGGCGTGTCGGCAATCGCGATCAACGTCATGTGATGTTCGCTTAGCCAGGCTTTGAGCCGGGAAAGCCGGCGCGGTAAACGCGGGCCGTAACCGCTTGGCGGTCGTGGCGCTAAGTCCGACACGATGCGATTCTAAACTAAAACAACTCCGGTGTCTGTGTCTGCAACGGTGGCGCAACGCTTTGGCCAAGCACAGCGCGCAAGCGCGCGGCCGCGCGCGGCGCGTAATCGAGATTGTTATTGTTGAAGACGACATGAACTTCGTCGGCGTTTGCGGCGAGCTTTCGCGCGCGTTCTGCGACTTCGGCGATTTCGTCCTCGCTGTAGTCATAATTGAAGCGCGCCGCGACGGTTTTGCCTTTCAAGTAAGCGTCCGCGTTGCGCCCGTGGAGACGGAGGTATGCCGTCTGCGGATTTGTGATCTCATTTAATTCGGATGGTACTATCGTGAAGTGCTCGGCCGGTGGCGCATCGACATTCACGAAGATGACGCGGCGGCGTTTGAGAAAATCAATTGTCGAGCTGAGCTGCGGGCCGACGACCCAGTCGCGGTTTCGGAATTCGATCGCCAGCCGGTAATTGCGCAGAATGTCGATCAAGCTTTCGAGCTCTTCGAGCCGGTGTTTGCGCGGTGAAAACGCAGGCGAAAGTTGCAGGAGCAGCACGCCTAGTTTGCGGGCATCGTGCAAGATCGACATCGAACGCAAAAAGATGGCGATCAGCGTTTTCTCGAGTTTTGGCGTGAGTCTAACTTTGCCGTGCGCATTGATCTCAGCCTGTCGCTGAAGTTCGGGCGGCAACAATTTCGCTTCGGTCGAATGCCGCGAAAGCAACTGGTGCAATTTCACGTCAAAGATGAAGCTGTCGGGAGTATTGGCGCGCCAACGTTCGACCAGCCGTGGCTCCGGTACCGAGTAGAAGGTCGAGTTCACTTCGACCATCTCGAAGTGCTGCGCGTACCACGGGAGCCGTTCGCCCGCCGCCATTCTTTTCGGATACCAGCGCTCGACGAATCCCGGATCCGACCAGCTGGCCGTGCCGATCAGAATCTGGCCGCGCTGATTCGGAGTTGTCCGTTCGCCCATATCAAAAGAGGAACCGTGAGTTCGCTGAAAAGCAATCTGCCGAATTTCGAGTTGCCTTCGACGGGTATCCCAACATAATTACGGCGCGGGGTGGAGCAGCCTGGTAGCTCGTCAGGCTCATAACCTGAAGGTCGCTGGTTCAAATCCAGCCCCCGCAACCAAATCCTTGGTTCTGCGCGCGCACATCTGTCCGACTCAATTTGCCGGCAATGTTTCGCCGCCAGCAATGTTCTGGCAATTCTAATAAACTTTGGAAATTGGCACAGAACGTTCTGCAAAAGGGTGCAGGGTTATGAGGGTTCTTGTGGTTGATGACCAGCCACACGTCGGCGACACGCTGGCGTTGCTGGTGGCGGCTTCGCGGCATCAAGTCGTGGAGGTAGTCGGTTCCGGGGCAGCGGCGATTCGGGCGTACCATCGACATCGCCCCGACATCGTGCTCATGGATTTTTCCATGGCGCGATTAAACGGCGGCACCGCCTGCCGCTATTTGCTCGCCGAAGATCCGGATGCGCGCGTCGTTTTTGTCTCGAGCCGGCCAGTGGCCGATCTTGTGAATGCCGGAGCGATCGCCATTCTACAGAAACCAGTCGGACTCGATCAAATCGAGGAACTGCTCAATTCGCTGCAAAAACAATTCCTCGCCGAGAAAGAGGCAGCACAGAAAACTTCTGCCCAACGGAATGGTGAGGGCGGCAATGGTGCAGAAAAGAGCCCGGCAAGAACTGACGCGGGCGCGCAAACTTCCACGAAATCGTAAGGGTACGAGAGCCGCGCGTCGCTGACGATTGGCACTTGCCGCCGTCGGCGGCATGAGCAACTTATCCGCTCCCACTCGGGGGCACATTCCAGCGTAGCTCAGTGGTAGAGCGGTCGGCTGTTAACCGATTGGTCGTAGGTTCGAATCCTACCGCTGGAGCCAAGCGCATGAACAAGCTCTTTCGCATGGATTGTCGCGCCGTATTGCTATTCGGAGTGGCGGCGACTGCGGCTTTATCGTCCGGCTGCTGGAGAGGAGTCAGCCGAGAAGTACTTGCCACGGTGCTCTCGGTCCAAGGTGACGTCGTTTATCAAGGCGCCGAACAACGCTCATCAACGCCACTCACGTTAGAAACGAACGCCGGCTCCGGTTCTGTGCTGCGAACGTCCGGGAGCGGCCAGGCGGATCTTGCGCTTATTCCGGGAGCGCTTCTTCACATTTCAGGCGAGTCAGAAGTGCGCATCGAAGAGTTGGGTCTCACGAAAGACGGAAACGAGACCGAAGACGGGATGCGCGCGCGAGCGGCCCGTTTAAGGCTGAACCGGGGCATGATTACTCTTGTCGTTGATCGGACAGACGCAGCCGATCTGCGTTTTGCCGTCGCGACCGGCGACGTGACTCTCAACGCGGATCAAAGCTGCGTTTGGTGTGTTCGCGTGGCGGAGAACAAAACACGAGTGACTTGCGTGCGCGGCAAAGCTTATGCGCGGACCGGGAGCTCGAAACAGACGATTGTTCAAGCTGGATATTTCGAGGAATGGCCAGCTGGCTTGGTGGGCGTTGCCTCCAAGAATGCAGGTGCCCAGATCGATCTCCGCGCTGCACTCGAAGCGCAGCAGAGATTGCGACAGCGGCAACAAGAGCGACGCAATCGCCGGCCGTTTTGACCGCGAAAACCAGCAGCTCAATCGCCACCCGTACGCATAATTGGTCGGCGCGTGCTTCTTGTGTTATCGGTGACGCCGCATTGAAGCCGCTATCGGTCACGACGTTGGCGAAGAAGCGCGACGTAAACGCGTGGGCCGGCGCCGGCCTGCTCGTCGCCATCATTGCATTGCTACTGAACTGTGTCGCGGTAGCGCGCGCTCAAGATGCGGTACCCCCGGTAACGGGATCCGCCACCAATTATCCAGTGAGCACGCCCGCTCCAGCAATGCCGACGCAAACGAATGCGACCGCCGAACCGGGGATGGAGCCAGCAGAGACCGTCGGCGCGCAACCTTACTCGCCGCAGCCGCGTCGTTTTCAATATGGTCTGCTCTTCCGCGTCCGCGGCGTCTACGACGACAACATCAACATCAGCCAGTTCAATCCGATCTCGGATTATTATTTCGCTATCGAACCTACGGTCACTCTCGGTCTGGGCGACGTTTTTGAGCAGCAAGAAAACTATATTCGACTCGATTACACCCCGAGTGTTTTTCTCTTTCTCGATCACGCTGAGGACGACGCCGTCCAGCATTTGATCCGCTTGGAAGGTCACCATCGGTTTCGCCGACTCGATCTCGTGCTTGCACAGAACATCCAAATCCTCGACAGCGCCGATCTCGTCGGGAGGACCGACACAACGATTACCGGCAATTTCGCCAATCTCGACGTGAGCACGCGGACACGCGTCAACATTTTTGCCACTCAACTGAAGGCCGCCTACGAAATCACTGGCAAAACTTCTCTCAGCACTGCTCTCGAGAGTACAATCACCGACTACCCGGATTTCATCAGCTCCCGGGTCATCTCCGGCGATTTGTTCGTCAATTATGCCTATAGCGAGAAAATCACCGTCGGTGTCGGTGGCACCGCCGGATACGATTCTGTGGACGAGCCGGACACGGATCAAACTTTCGAACAGGCGAATCTCAGGCTGAGTTACCAAGCCACAGGCAAGATCAGTTTCGATGCATCGGGCGGCGTGGAGTTTCGTCAATTCGAGCAGAGCTCGCGCGGTACATACATTTCGCCAGTGTTCCAAATCGACGGCACGTATCAACCCTTTCCCGCCACGAGCTTCTCTCTTGCAGTCAGTCGCCGAACGCTGAACTCCGCCGTGCTGATCGGCGAGGATTTTGCCTCTACCACGGTCGCACTTGGAGCACGCCAGCGTTTCTTTCAGCGAGCTTATCTCGGTTTCAATATCGGCTATCAAAACTCCGATTACTTCAGCACGATCAGCGGCTTCAACGCCAATCGAAACGACAATTATTACTTTATCCAACCGTCCCTTGACGTGATGATCACTAGATTCTGGTCCGTGGGCGGCTATTATTTGCATCGGCAGGATGACAGCTCGGTTGACGTATTCAGTTTCGACAACAATCAGATCGGCTTCCGCACCGTGCTCACATTCTAGCCGGCGGAATTGCGCGGGCGCCGCGGCGCAACCGCTGCTCCTTGCGCTGGCCACACTTCTTTTTGCCGGCACGTTATCGGCGCAAAGCATTTCGAGTCGCGAGTCACCGCAAGCCGCCGCCGCCGCTGCGCCACCCACAAGCGCCGCGCCTTCGCTCTCTAGTGTGGCCATCAGCGCGCCGAGCGGTTACGTGCTTCAACCAAACGATCAAGTGGCGGTGGAAGTTTTCGGCGAGGACGATCTGCGGACAAACGGCCGCCTCAACGCCGAGGGTAACTTAAGTTTACCGCTGCTTGGGTCCGTGCGTCTTTCCGGGCTCACTCTGAGCCAGGCGACTTCGCGCGTCAGCGAACTTTACGGCCGCGATTATCTCGTGAACCCCAAAGTCAACGTGATGCTTGTCGGTTATGCGAAACGTCGTTTCACCGTTCTGGGCCAGGTCAATCGGCCGGGCAGTTACGAAATGCCCGACGGCAGCCCGGAGGGCGTTGATCTGCTGGAAGCCATTGCCATGGCCGGCGGCTACACACGCATCGCGGCGCCCGAGCGGATCAGCGTTCGCCGGCAGAACGTGTCCGGTGGCGACCAAATCATCAAGGTCGACGCGAAACGTTTGGCCCGTAAAGGAGGCGGCGGCTTCGTCGTTCAGCCGGGGGACACCGTCACCGTGGCTGAAAGTATTTTTTGAGCGAAATTCGCGCCCTGCCCTTTCAGGATTCCCGCGCTCAGTGTAATATCGTCCGACCAAGGTTCTCCTCGTGAACGAGCAACCGTTTCCCAATTCCGCCACGGTCGGCCAGCCAGACGGCGCGAAACCGATTTCGCCGCGCATCGCCGAGCAGCTGCTTGAAGCCAAACGCGGATTTGATTTTCGCCAGTACTGGCATTCGCTGATCGAGCGCATTTGGATAGTGGTCCTTTGCGTCGTCGCCGGACTTTTCCTGGCCATCGGCTATCTGGCCCGGACACCAAAACTCTACCAGGGCCACATCGTTCTCGAAGTCGAGTTTCAGGAGCCAACGATTATCACTGGTGAAGAAGCGACCGCGCGGATGCGTTCGATGTTTCTCGCCAGCCAGGAAGCGCTGCGAACCATTGAGCAGAACCTGACCAATCGGTCGCTGCTCGCGCGCGTCGTTCGCGCGGAAGGCTTGGCCGACGATGGTGGCCGCGCCCTTCTCGGTGAAACAGTCGCGAAACCAAACACCGCGAAAGCTTCGGCGAAACCGAGCGCGTCTCCCGGCGGAAACAACATCGACAATGTCGCCGGCGCCCCCGCTTTCACGCCATTAGAGGAAGCGCTCGGCGGCGCGCTCGGCGGAATGGTCAAGCCGCTTATTCGACGCGGGACACGCCTGATCGATCTTTATGTCGTCAACCGCGATCCGGCAATGGCTCAGCGATTGGCCGAAGCGATCGGGCGCGAGTACATTCGCAGCTCGATTGAACGCCGAGCCTCCTTTAGTCAGGACACGCTGCGCTACCTGCTGGAAGAAGAGGAACGGCTCAAAGCCAATCTCCAGCGCAGTGAGGCAGCGGTCGCCGATTACAAGGCCAAAACGCCCGATGCTCTGCAGCTCGGCGGCGGCGCGGCCGCGACTGGTAGCCAGGCCGGCGCCGGCAGTTCGGGCGGACGCGGCGGTCTCGTCGAAGACAAGCTGCAAGAATTGAACAGCAAACTCACCGCCGCGAAATCAGAGCGCTTGCGGTTGGAGGGCGAGCTGAAACAGATCGAGGGTGTCGGCGACAATGTTGATGCGCTGCTCGCGGTGCCAAGCATCGCCAATGCGCAAGGTCTTATGGATCGGCGGCGCGATGTCGCTCAGCTCGAGGCTGCCGTCGGCACACTGGCCCAGCGTTACAAAGACAAACATCCAAAAATGATGGCCGCGCGTGCCGCGTTGTCCGAAGCGCGCGATGCGTTGCGCCGTGCCGTTCTCGCCCAACCCGCCGTCCTGCGCAACATGCTCGCGCAGGCTAATGCCACCGAACAAAACCTCGAGGCCGCGGTTCGCGACCAGGAAAAAGCTGCGCTCGCACTGAACAAAGCGGCCATCGGTTATCAGGAATTGGCGCGCCAGGCCGAAACCGATCGCGCCCTTTACGAGAGCGTGCTGCGTCAGATCAAGGAAACGAACCTGGCCAAAGACGTAAAGACCAACGCCGTCAGCGTGATTGAGCATTCGCCTCTCCCTCGTGTTCCCGTGAGCCCGAGCAAAACCAAAGCGCTCGCCCTTGGTCTGCTCGCGGGGTTGGCTGCCGGCTTGATGTTTGTGTTCGGCGCTGACGCGATCGACCGCTCGATCAAGACTGTCGATCAAGCCGAAACCACACTCGGCCTGCCAGTCTTCGCCGCGATTCCTGAAGCGAAAGAAGACGGACACGCGCCGCGCTCAAAAAAGAAACGCGGCAGTCTCACGCGTTACCGACTGGTTGCTGAAACGCCCGAAGGTCCCGCCGCGGAAGCTTTCCGCAACTTGCGCGCCGCGCTTTCACTGCTTGGTCCGGAAGCGGAGCGCAGGGTTGCCCTCTTCACCAGCGCCGTCCCCGACGAAGGAAAAAGTTTCACCAGCGCCAACTACGCACTCGCCCTCGCGCAACAAGGCCACCGCGTCCTGTTGATTGACGGCGATCTGCGCCGCCCGAGCATGCACAAAATTTTCCGCCTCGACGGCGCGACCGACAACTCGAGCACTTCGCCCGGGATTGTCGATTGTCTCGTCGGCAACACGAAATTGCCCGAAGCGGTGCGCGAAATTTCTCCGCAGGAGATCGACACTATCGGTGGCGCGCTTGCCATCGCCACCAATTTAGCCGCTGGTGGCCGGCTTTATGTTCTCGCCGGAGGTCGTCGCGCGCCGAATCCCGCAGAGATTCTGAGCGGCCCCTCTTTTGCCCAGCTCATCACCGACGCGATGCGTCATTTCAACCGCAT
Organism: Chthoniobacterales bacterium; assembly: GCA_036522675.1. GTDB lineage: Bacteria > Verrucomicrobiota > Verrucomicrobiia > Chthoniobacterales > UBA10450 > AV17. The sequence goes on from DATDFJ010000220.1 coordinate 11,994, forward strand.
CGTCATCGACAGCGCGCCTGTTCTCGCCGTCAGCGACACGTTGCTCATGACACCGCACGTGCAAACTGTTTGCATGGTGTTGCGCGCGCGCAAAACTCCGCGGCCCGCCGTGCGTCGTGCCATCGCATTGCTCGTCAGCTCCGGCATTCGTCCCGCTGGTTTAGTGCTCAACCGCCTGCCACGCAGCCGCGGCGTTGGCTATTATTACTATTACGCCTCGCCCGGTTACGGCGCCGGCGAAGGCTCCTACTCCGCAATTTACGCCGAGGAAAACGGCGCCCGCCCTCAAAAGACAAACGAACCGCGGACGATCTGATCGGCTATCGATTAGCGGTTATTAGTTGTCGGTCCAGTGACCTCCAACTTCTCGCTGCGCCAACACGCGCTGCCCCAGCAGATCCCAACATAGGTCGCTACGTAAAGCTGGATCGAGGCGATCTGCAGCGGGAAATCCACCACTGCGTAGACCGCGAGACCACCGAGCGCGATTAACACGAGCGGAAGAACTAAACGTCGACGTGGCAACCACGTTGCTGCCTCGGAAGAATTGAGCCGACGTAGCGCTACGATCATTCCACCAAAAAACAGGACCGCCCATAACGCGGCGCCGAGCCACCCCCACTCGGTCACCGTCTGCAAATAATCATCATGCAGAAATCTCCAGTCACCTGGCACTGGCTTGGCCGACGCTAGATTGAACGATGGGAACACCGCGCGAAACGTTCCCGGTCCGAATCCGAACAGGCCGGCCTCTGGCAGCGATTTGACGGCAACTGCTGCGCAAAGCCATCGCGCATTGGCGGAAAACTCCCCGGGCGCGAGTTTCCAACGCCCGATCGGCTCCTCAAGATGGCTGACGCGCGCAACCGCAAACAACGTCAGCAGAATGGCGACGGCTCCCGCGAGAGCGATGTTCTTCTCTCCGCGAGAAAATCTGCGCACAAGCCGCGGGCCAATGCGTATGCAGACGCCCAACAGCAACACGACGGCGATTGCTTGCGCCGCGCGCGCCGTATTGGCGAACACGGCGATGAGCGTGAGAACAGCAACCGTCAACCACAGAGCGCGAGCGCCGGCATTCGCGCGCGTGACGAACGCGCGCACCGCCAGACCAATCGTCACCGGGAAAACCAAATTGAGGTAAGCCCCTGCATTACCGTGATAAAAATAGCTCGCAAAAAACGTCGCTATTCCTCCCGGTGGCCCCGGCTGCCAAAACATCATTCGCGCACCGCTTGCCTTTTGCAGCAAGCCCAGCAGCGCAACTGAACCGCCCGCGATCGCGATCGCGCCCCACACTCGCAGCAGCCAACGCTTGTCCTGTGAAAGATCGACAATGAACAGCGTCACGCCGAGCAATAGCGCGGCGCGAATCATCCAAGCGACACTCAACGCATAATCCATCGACCCGGGCAGGCGCGGCATTGGCCGCCGTAATCGGGTGAAAGTCTCAAACGTCGAATCGAAAATAGCGACCGCGTTGAAGACCATCCAGCCGCCGATGAGAAGCAAAGCGGCAACCAGAATGAGAAGCAGACGCGGGCATCGCGGCAGTCGCCGATTGACCGCAAGATCGACAATCCACAGCACCAGCACCGCGGCGAGCAGGCAGTTGATCGCCGCAATGCTTTCGACAGTCGTCCCACCGTAAGCCCACGGCGCGTAGACCAACGCGGCAAAGAAAACCCAGCAAGCCGCCGCGCGAAACAAACGCGAGCTCACCGCCCTTTTCCAAACAACATCGTATGGACGGTTTTGAGGGCAATCATCGCGTCCAGCTTCAGCGAGTAATGCCGGATGTAGTACAGGTCATATTTCAACTTTTCCATCGCGTCGGCTTCGCTGTCGCCATAGGGATAATTCACCTGCGCCCAGCCGCTGATTCCCGGTTTCACGAGATGACGGAAATGATAAAACGGGATCTTTGTTTCGTAACGCTCCGAACAGCGCGTCCATTCCGGCCGCGGCCCGATCAGACTCATCTCGCCGCGGAAAACGTTCCAGAGCTGCGGCAGTTCATCCAGACGCAGTCTGCGAATCCAACGACCAACCCGCAGGAGACGCGGATCACCACGGCGCGTGTAAATGTCCTCGGCTTCTTCGCCCGCGCCGCGCTTCATCGTCCGGAATTTATACATGATGAACGGATGCTCATCGCGGCCGACGCGTTCCTGCGCAAAGAGGATCGGCCGGCCGCTTTCCAGCCAAATCAATAGCGCGATCAGTGCGATCACCGGAGCAAAAACGACCAGGGCGACGGTGGAGACAATCAGGTCGAAGAGCCGCTTGAGATAGTGATACGGCGACATGCGCGCGAGTTGGAAACCGGTCTGCAACGGCCAGACCGGATCAATGGCGTTGAGCGGCACGTAACGCCAGAAAGTTTCGTAGAAGGATTCGAGCGTGTAGACGCGCGTCCGCTGGAATTGCGTCCGCACGAGGCGATCGAGCAGCGCCGGCTCGAGACGATTCGGCGACTCGGCCAAAATGATCCCACTGTAGCGTCGGTCGAGGTTGTCGATCTTCGCCGCAAAATCGCCGTGCTCCATATCTTCGCTCGCGATGAATTCGAGCTGCTGGGGATTCAGCGATTGCTCGTAGCTCTCCTTAAACCGCGCCGCGACTTCGCTCGATCCGATGACGAGAAAAAGTTTGCCGGCACTGGCTTCGGCGACAAAACGCCGGACCCATCGGCGATAGCTGAGCGAGATGGGCAGAAAAGCAACGAAGCTAACCACGAGCACGCCACGGCTCGGCCGGATCGAGGCATCGAACGCCGCCGCCGAATAAATCAGCAAGGCGCTCGCCGCCGCGGCGGCGATGATGGCGAGGATGTGCTCGGCCGTATAGGAAAGACTGCGCGTCTCGGTGTGCCGATCATAGCCGCCGATGACAAACAACGCCGCCACGATCACGCCGAGCTGAACAAGTTCGACGATGACAAATTGCAGCGGCGTCGCCGGCGCATATCCCTCGCGCCGTAAAAAACTCGCCACGCTGTAGATGGCGAGCCAACTCACAATGTCGAGCAATAGATAAAGCGCCGCCGGGGCCCAATCATGCGTGAAACCTCGCACCGTCGTGGGCTGTTCAATAGAACGCGACGCAGAATCGGTATCTCTCGTTTCTGCCAAAATTGGGACCGACATACAAAATCGCAGTCTTGCTCTGCGACGCCTAGTTTACACGTTCCCCAAAAAAAGTAACAGACGACGCCACCAATCTCTGGAGGGCGCCGCGCAGCCTACCCTGAGCTTCGTCGAACGGGGCGCCGGAACTTGTAGGAAACGACGGCGCGTGTCGCTCCAGCGCCAACTCAAACGCGTTTCAGCTTACGCTCGATCAAATGCAGCGAAAGAATCATCTCCGCGACAGTTCGTTGAAAGCAATAAAACCAGCCGGCTGGCCCGTCGAAGATCAGGCCTTTGCCGAGGAACGTATACAGGAACATCGCGGGCGGCGCGATAAAACAATAACGGCGGATTCGATCTGCGAGATTGAGTTGGTCGAGCGGAGTCTCAAACAGCTGCTCGGCCTCGCGCGCCGCATACTTGTTCTGCTCTGCTAACCAGCGGCCGAGTGATTTCCGATCATCGTGCAGAATCTTGCCAGACAAATTGCCGATCTGTCCCCTCACCTGGACGCGGTGTCCATGACCTGCGTCGCGGTAGGTCGCGAGACGTCGACGATAGAGAACTGTGCGCGCCGGGTAAACCGAGCCGTGCAGCGGCCGACCAAAAATGCAGTAGCAAAAATCCACGGCATAGCCGGCTAGATCGTCGGCCGGTTCGAGCGCACCGATCTCCTGTATCAGCTCCGGCGTGAGAACATAATCAGCATCCAGCGATAGGACCCATTCGGTTTCAATTTGCGTCAGCCCGAAATTGCATTGCGCGGCAAAGGAATCGAAATCGCGAGTCACAATCTTGACGTTGGGATGCGCGTCCCGTGCAATGTCAGGCGTGCCATCGGTGCTGCCGCTGTCCACAATTACGACTTGTTTCACCCATGAAAGTGGTGAAATCGATCGGGCGATATTTTCCTTTTCGTTGAATGTGATGATTAATGGCGTGATCTGACCGAGATCCATCGGTCGATTACTCCGGTTCCTGATGCAGCCACGTTCGCAGGATCTGTCCGAACAAAAGATAACCCCCACCGATCACGAGCAACGCGGTCACAATGCCACCGACAATTTTGATGTTCGACGTCTCGATCGTGTAAGCGCCAAAGATCAGGATCGCGCTCGCGATTGCCGTCCAAATCAGTTTATCGCGAGGGCGAATCACCAGGAGCCGGTAAATCAGCCCATAAAAAACGCCGAGCAGTAAAATTGGTGCAAACATTCCAATTGGACCGAAATCAACGTAACTCTCGGCAACATATCCAATGCCGATGGACGTCCCTTGTTCTTCAGTCGCAACTCTGATTCCGGTGTAAAGCATGGTGCGATCGGAATCTCGAATTGCTTCTTTTCCGGGAAAGAACAGGCGCGGCGTGACAATGTGTTTGAGTGCACCAAACCAGAGAGAGCCGCGTTCGTAAGGCACGCTATCTGGGACGTTCATAAGGGTAAGAGCAAAAAATTTCACGTAGCTCACCCGCAGGATCATGGCATCGAGTCCTTCCAGGAAATTGTTCCAGGTAAATCCAGTGATCATGTCGCTCAGTTTATCGACGCGTTGTCCCACGGAGACGTACACTTCCTGCTCGCCGGTTCCTTCGTTCAGAAACTCGCGATACTCCCCTTTGATCGCCGACCAAACCACGCCAAAGAAGAACAATGCACATATCGTAGCAATCGTGATGGCAAGGCGGCGTCCCCGCAAGGCAAGCGGAGAAGCCAGTGCGACCACCAGTAGAATAAAGAACACGCTTTTAAAACCAGAGAAGAAGCTGAGCAGACCAATCCAGACCTCGAGCATGATGGCAATGCCCAGAAAAAAATAACCCCCGCGTTGTTCAATCACGGAGTAGGCGAGCAGGAAAACTGCAGTCCATTTTAGCGCGATGAGCGCATAGATAATCTGCGTAAGCCCTGGGACATGAAATGCAATACGATTCGCGACGGTAGCGACCCCAAAACTAACAAGATAAAAAATGAATGCCTTGACGATATTAACCTGGCCGCCTTCGATAGTCAGCCGTTCGTGCTGTGAACGGCGGCAGCGAATAAGGGCAAGTCGAATCCCAACCGCGAGCACAAGCACCGCCACGAGACTGAGCCAGGTAGCGGTTTCAAGTTCCGGACCTCCACCGGCCTGTTCCACCGAAACTTTGTAGAAATCGGTGTAAAAAATAACGGCCGAAGCCTGAAGCCATTGCATCGCACAAGCGAACGCGAGCACCGGCGGCTCACCGCGTCGCCACACGAGCTGAATGCAGACGGTAAGAAGAACGAGCGCCACCGGGCTCAAAATCGGATTTGCGCTAAAACTACTCCAAATTGCCAGACCGCCCGTGATTACCCAAATCGACCAAGGTAATCTGAAGGTGGCCGTTTCCGCTCCGGTGCCGTCGCGATTGTCAAGCAGACCTCGTCTGTCCAGTAGCCCGACTGAAACAGTGTTCGTCGGCATCTTTCTCTACCTCGGCTCTATACGGAATCGACCACAGCCTTTGTAGCAAACGGTGCGCTGGCGAGGAATAGTTCTCCCCATTCGCGACGAGACTGCTCCTCATTGAACTTCTGCGCCAACGCGTGCTGCGCCGCTGCTCCAGCGGCACTCCTTCGGGCCGGATCGCACAAGAAATATTCGATGCCTTCGATCAAGCCTTCCACTGTTTTCTTCTGGCAAATGTAACCGTCTTGTCGGTGGTCGATCAACTCCGGGATTCCACCCGCGGCAAAAGCTACTGTCGGTACTCCTTCCTTCTTCGCCTCTAGAATCACGTTAGGCGAGGCGTCTTCCCCGATGGAGGGACACACATGTATATCTGCAGCGCGCAGGATCTGCGGCATGTTTCGGCGATAACCAAGGAATTGGATCCGTTCCTCACAACCTCCCGCCTTTACCTCTGCTTTCAGCCGCTCAGCCAGGGTATTGTCCCAGCTTGATTCGCCGATTAGCCAAAAAACAGCGTTGCGACCTATCGACAACATTTTTCTTGCAGCCTCGACAAATAGAGGTGCGCCTTTGTGTTCGGAAATTTGGCCGGCAAATACAACTAAAACTGCGCCTGCTGGAACTTCGGGAATAGCTTCATCTGTCAAATCTCGTCGGCGCGGCGGGCGATTGTAAATCACGCGCAGCTTATCTGTGGGTACGCCAAGCTCCATGAACTTGCTCGCCAAAAAACGCGAGTTGCAGATAACGCAATCGGCGCGACTGAGCATCTTCCGTCCCGTCCAGCGATGAAAGGCTGTGTGCAAGGGCAACTGGTCACCCGCGCGGAAAATGAAAGGTTTGCCGCTCAAGGCCACGGCGGGCGCCGCGTAGAGCCAGTAGGCCCAATTCGGAGCGTAAATGTGAGTTGGTCGCCAAGTCTGGACTTCCTGCTGAACGCGCCAACTTGTTGCGATGATCCCCCACAAGTTCGCAAAGGCCAAATAGAATTCCTTCCCAAATAGGAACTTACCCCATTGATAACCGTACGGTGCTGTCACGCACTCGAAGCCATGGGCTTCAATCTCTGGTCGAATCGATGCTCCACCCCATTTATCGCTCGTAATAAATCGCGCCTTCAGTCCAAGTTCCGATAAACTCCGAAATACTTCCAGGTTGGCGCGTTCCTGACCGAACAACTCCGAGCCACCGAACAACACCAGAACGCGAACGCCGTCCAGACGAAGTTGACTCGTGGTCGGTTGCGCAATGCCAGACCGGTCTACGTCGGTTTGTGCGGTCATCGTTTCGTTACTGTTGCTTCAATTGCTTCCATTGTTCCTGCCACGGCTCTTTCAATGGAATAGTCCTGCAGTTTGGACGCCAGCGCAGGACCAAATTCGGTCCTTGGCTGCTTCAGTCCCGCGATCGTTTCCAGCCGAGCCGCCAGTTGATCGTAATCACCGACTGAAAACCTGAATCCCGTTTTGCCTTCTTCGATCAAATCCGGCGCGCAGCCGGTCGTGTCCGACACGACTGCGGGCAATCCGCAGGCCATCGCCTCGTTCACCACCAATCCCCATGTTTCCCGCCCGTCTGAGGGTAAAACGAGAACGTCGGCGGCGACGTAGGCACGTGCGATTTCAGTTTGGTTGAGAAAACCGGCGAAGCTGGCATTAGGAAGTGAGCCGCCTTCGCGATGCTTCGGGGTGGCAAGCGAGTCATGAGTGAGGGGCGACGAGTTCGGATTCTCTGCGTCGAAGACAACATTGCAGTTGGCGCGTAACTTGCCCCCTAACTCGCCAGAACCAACGAAGAGAAGATGCACTGAGCTGTAGCGGCGGTCTCTAACCGCCGAATCTTTGACAAGACGTTGAGCCGCCTTAACCAAATCCATTGGACGTTTCTTCGGGATGAACTTGCCGCAGAATAAAACGCAGAACGCATCCTGCGGAATGTTCCACTGTTTTCTAATTTCTAATTTCGACTTTCTAATTTCATTGGCTTGCTGCGCAAAGCGCTCATTGTCGACAAAGTGCGGGACGAAAAATATTTTCTCCTCCGCTACGCCGTAATGAAGGAGGTACTCGCGGTTACGGCGCCCGACACTCAAAAATCCATCGAACTGGCGCAGCGCCAGACGATGAGTCCATTGTTTCCAAGCACGGCTCGGAAAAGAACGCGGAGTTTGTAGTTGCGAATCGCCACGAACCAAAATCACTACACCATGCCGCCGGCAGGCCCGAATTGCCTGCCAATACGATTTCAAGCTCCAACCGGTGGCGATAAAAGCGTCGAATCGTTTTGTCGCGATAATCTCCCGAATTCCCGGAGTGTTACAGCCAAAGAAATGATTGACGCTCGGATTTGCCGACCTGTTTTCCAGGAAAAGGTGCCGATAACCGGACAATAGATCGACATCCCAGGTAAATGGTTTGCCAAACCCTCTTCCCTGCTGCGCTGGATCCGGGCGATTGGCAAAAAAGACGTCCAAATCCACGTGCTTTGACAACGCTCGAAACCACGGTGCCTGATACTGGATCGGGTGACTCGCCAGAATGCCGACTCTCATTTGCTCAACTTTTTTCTGTCAGCACACGATCGAACAATTCGGCATAGCGTCGTGCGACGGCTCTTGCTGAGTACGCTGCAAAAGCCACTTCGTTTCGCGGCGGAACTGCCGCGCTCCCGCCTTCAGTCAGTTCGCGCAACGCCGCGGCGACGCGCTCCGTTTGTGCGCCCACGCTCTCAGAATCTTCATAGGTAATGACCCTCGCGCCACCGAGCTGCCGAGCCATGTTGTTGACCGTGCTGCGCGCATGAAACAGAGCAAGAAGCGGTCTGCCGGAAAGCCAGCAGGGAAAAATTTTGGATGCGGTGTAGTGCGAATCGGTCGAGCCGAGAAGCAAAAGGGCGTCTGCTTCTTGCATTGTGCGCAAGGCATCGAGATAGCCGATGCGCCGCGGTTCAAGGTAGAAGCAATTCTCCAAGCCGTAACTGCGCGCTAACGCGGCAAGCGAATGTCGATCTCTGCCCTCGGGCTGCGCCGATGTGCCAATGAAGTGCAACCGGAATCTCCGGCTGCGGTTCATACCGATTGCCTGACGTAATGCTTCAAAGAACGTTCGGACGATTGGCAGCATGCGCTCTGTCACCGTTCCGACATAGGCCAGCGTGAACTCGCCCGGCTGCTTCATAATCACGCTGCGCCCCTTTGCCGCGGCCAAGCGATAATCTTCTTTGCTCGCACCAATCGGGATTATCTCCACCGGCAAGTTGGTTCTCAGCAATCGACGCTGCCGCAGAGTCTGGAGTGTTTCATCGGAGACGGCCGTCACGGCATCAGCGGCGCTGACGGCGCGCGGTTCCAGGTTTGTCGCGAGCCAATGAGCTAATCCGGCTTTGGTGAAGGCCGGTTGCTGCGCACCCCAATCGGAGACCCAAGGGTCCTGGTAGTCGAGCACGAACGGTAAACCAAACGTTCGTTTCGCCCATGCTCCGATCAGGCTGGTGTAGCCAGGCAGCACCGTTACAAAAATCAGATCGGCTTTTTCGGAGCGGAAAAGGTGCGTAACACGGCGGCGTAATTGCCATTGCGCGCGCAGTGAGATGTCGCCCACGCCGAAGCGCCGGCAAATTTTCTGCGGCAACGCCCGGACGCGCTCGACCCGGAGCCATTCAGGGATGAGAGCGAGCGACGCCGGATCGTTGGCTTCTTCATAAAAAGCCGGATCGACAGTCACGATGACCGATTCCCAGCCAAACTCCGGCAAGTGTGCAGCGATCAGCCGGGCGCGCTGTCCGCCGGCCAGATTACTCGGCGCAAAATGAGGCGAGACGAAAATGGCGCGTTTCATGGCGAAGCCTGCGGCTGTGCAGCGCGGCAGACGAATGGATTGCCAAGTGCAAACTGGTGCACTCTACTCCATTGATTCTGAGGGCAAGCCGCGAAAAGCTTTGTAACGCAGGTACGGTTTCGACAGCTTGAGCCGAAATCGCAACGGACCATCGTCTTTGTGAATGTAAATTCGACGCATGCAAAAGCGATTCGCGGTCACGGTTGGCTCACCGGAAAAAATCGTGACGGCGCCTCGGTAGCCTGCTTCGGCCAGAAGCGGAGACACGCGCGGTGTTGCGCTGCCATAGGGATAGGCAAAAAAATCCGCGCTGACACTCAGGCGCCGTTGCAGTTCCTGGCGTGAATCAAAAATCTCCTGGTGCAGCTGTGCATCGGAACAATATCTGAGGTCACGATGGGCCCATCCATGGACCCCGATCTCAATTCCAGCATCGACAAGTTTTTTTAGCTCATCTTCGTCCATGAGGCGTCGCTCGGGGAAACCACGCTCTTGGTCCCACTGATTCGTTCCGCCAATCTGCGCCACCGGCACGAACATCGAGGCCGTCATTTTTCGCGCGAGTAAGGCTGGCAAAGCCAATTCAATAAAGCTGCGATAGCCGTCATCGAACGTGATGACAACGATATGCGGTAGAGAAGCCTCACCTTCGTCAATCATTCGAAAGAGCCGCTGCAATGTCACCGCTTGGAAGTTTTCGCCCTGAAGCAAATCAAGCTGTTGGTTGAACTGATCAATTGAGATTTCATAGAGCGAACCGTCCGCCGGCCGGTCCCCGACCAGGTGATGGTAAAGTAATATGGGAACGTCAATTCCACCGTCGGCTTCGACTCGTTTCGGCGGCCGATGCATCGCTTCGGCCTTTTTCGGCAACGCGACGAAATGAGATATGCCCGGGGGTGTTACGACATCGGGTTCGATCCGGCGAATTTCGTAGCCGTGCCCGGCCAGGAACCCGGTGCATTCCCGGGCCAAATCGCTCGAGTGCGCTTCGACAAAGATCCTGGGCTGGTGCCTGGCGATAAGACTTTCTGCCCCGCGCAAAACGAATGCCTCCGCGCCCTCGACATCGATCTTGACAACATTTGGAGCTTCTATTTTGCCGGCCGCCAAGAGTTCATCGAGCGAGACAACGTCGACTGCCATCGATCGATCGCCGGATACGTTCCGTTGAAACGGACTGGAGGCCAGCTTGCCCATGCTGGTCATTGGCATCACGCAAAACTCCGCCGACCCTGATTTTTCGCCGACGGCCACTCTGAGCAACGTGAGCGACAGGTGCGGGTTCAAATCGATCAGCTTGCGGATCTGGCTGCAATTTGCCGGGAACGGCTCGAAAACAAAAACCTGTTTCGCGCCGGCCAGCGCCATCAGTCCGGCGTAATAACCGCGCCAACCGCCGATATCCAGGCAGATGTCGCCCGGTCGCACCGCGTCTGATAATGCGGTGGAAAATTCCAGCTCATAGGTACCGGTCCAAACTCCCTTGTCTTCGGGAAGAGTGATCGGAAACTTTAAACCGCGCGCCGGTCCGGCATCGACGGCGTGAACAAATTCGCGCCCGGTGAGCCATTGTTCCAGGAGCCAGCGTTGCAATGGTGCGACGAGCGGAATGTGCTTGATCGCCCGACGCCAGCGCCACGGCACAAAGGCAACGCTTTTTTTTAGTAAACGGTGCATCGGCAGATCAAGTTCTTCGCAACCACAGGCTTTGCGCATAGCCGCTAGAGAGATACGGAAAGTGCCTCGCGAATTCTGGCAAGGTGCGCTGGAGGAAGTAGCCCGGCCACAGCACTTCCCAGTTTGCTGAATTCATCACGATTGCCTGAACAATGTATTGCTCGCCCCACTTCCGGCCAGTATCCAACAGCCATGCACGCGGATATTCGTACGGAATAAAGATGTCGTGAATGTGAACGATCACACCGGCGCTTAATCCGGGGACAAGCCTCCCATAAATGTAGGCGACGTCGTTTGCCGGCTTAACTTCATGGCTCGTGTCGATGAAGAGAATGTCGCCGGCATCGAGCTTTTCAATGTGAGCCTCGGCGCCGGCGTCCTCAATCGGCCGGTCGATTCTCATATCGACCAAGCCTGAAACCTCGCGGCGCGGCTGCGGGTCAATTCCGATGTGCTTGCAATCTATCTGCCCGTCTCGAATCGCTTGTCGGATAATTCTCGTACTGTTACCACAACCGATCTCGACGATTCTTCGCGGACGAAGAGTTCGCACCATTGCGTAAAGAACCTCTGCATCGGGCGAACCATAAAATCCGTTGTCGAATTGAAATCCCACATCGTTTGCCTCCGCGCGACCGAATGTGTCGAAGCGCTCTCGATACTTGGGCAATTCGTCGAGCAGACGCTGATATTGCGGATTTGTAAAACTGGCGGGCAACGGATAAACGGGTTGATCAAACCAGCCGCGCCTATCGATCTCCTGCAAGCGTTGTCGCTCCAGCCGGGCCGCTGTCAGTGTGTCCAGCTGCAAATTCAGCGTCGACAGCACTTGGTTCAGTCCATTGAGCGCCGCGCGCAGCTTTGACATGATGAATGGCCCTATTCAGCTGCAGTCCGAATCGCTGCTACGACGCTTGTTGCCAGCTCATCAAGCTTTGGCTGCATTGCCGCCAGTCGCCGCGTTTGCTCGACATGTTGAGCGAAATTCTCCGCGCGGGAACGCTCGATTGTCATCGCGGCAAGAACCGTCGCGTCGGCGGCCAGTGGTGCGACATGCTCATCCCAGATATAGCCACGACTGCCGGCCGATGTTGTCACAATCGGTAAACCCCAGCCAAGCGCCACGCCAATTTTCATGCTGCACCCGCGGGCATAGCTAAAAAGCGGATGGACAAAACAACACCAGGTAGCGGCTTCCGCACGCAGGTCTTCATCGCTTAAAGCGCCCAGGAACTGGACAAAGCCGAAGCGGTTGTTCAGCTCCCGACCAATTTTTTCAGGACTACCGACCAAGCGCAGCGTGACTCCATTGGTTTGAAACTGCTGCAACGCGGCGCAAAACGTCTCCAATCCAGATCGATTTGGCGGATGATCAAGCGTCGCCACGCAACCGATACGGCCATCGATGGGCTGTAACTCCAGAGCCGCTTCCCGGATCGCTCGAGGAAACCAGCAGGTGCGTCTTGCACCGAGCCAGCGCTCCAACTCCGCATCAAGAGGTGAAAGGCAGATGCTAAGATCGACATGTTGGCGGTAATCCATCTCGAACTGCAGTCTTGATCCTAGCTCTGCAGCCATCGCTCGATTGAGATGATCCACGGCGACGCTCGCAGCGCGACGCTCGCGCTGCGCGATGGCGATGTCGGTGCTTGCCAAACCGTGTGACAAATGCACCAGCCGAACTTTGTTAACAAATCGGCTGCGCAGTCGTTGCGCTTCTTTGGGGAAATCAAGCAGGTTGAACAACACAACGTCACTTGCTGTGCGCTCAATCACTTGCTCGATACGCGGCGCCAATGTCGGCGGCACTTGCCTGCGATAGCCATTGCCGAACACACGATTAGCAATTCGAGTCCGCCACCGGTGATCGGTGTTAAAATCGACAATGTGCAGTTCGAAGTCCGACCGGAGGAGTGAGAGGTAGTCGCCGGTGCAGCGTTGGACTCCGCCGCCGCTTTCCTTTAACGAATTGCGCGTGGCGACGAGAACGGCTGGAGATTTCGTTCGCAAAAAAGGTTCGAATTATCGCTTCAGGATGATTGCGTTAGAAATAAGACGAGCGACTCGCCGACGATCTGTTCGAGCTCTACTTTGTCAGCGCATTCTTCCCATCGCTCGCCACGGCGCTTGAAATGGCGCGGTGATTCGATGAGAACCTGCGGCCCGAAATGGACAGCTTGGAACTCCACCAAGTGAAACACCGCCCCGTCGAAACAAATGTCGAGAGACATATAAGGCTCATCGAACCTGCGCAAAAGCTCAGCGGAGAGGTCCAATAGTCCCGGTGGCGGCTGATCGAAATGCAATCGCCCGCTTCCGCTGGCCCGAAAATCCCCTGGCCGCACTTCGCGTCGCACAAAGAAAATCCGGTCCTGGAAGGTCAGCACTTTATAGTCGTGGGTTAGCCCGGGAATGTAATCCTGCAAGACAACGCGCTTGAGCGGGCCGTAATAGTCGCCATATGGGCGCACATCGCGCCGCAAAATGTGCGCCCGCACGAAATTGCCAGCCACTGTTTTCAACGCGCGCCGTGCTTCACGCGAGCTGAAGCGGCGTTCCCCGGCCGCGGCTTTACAGAGTTCGGATTTCGAACGGACCAGTTGCACGCCGCTGCTGCCGAAACCGGAGACATCCTTCAATACGACGGGGTAACTGATCGCATCGAAATCAAGCTCGGAGAGCTTCACTACGTAGCGAGCCGGCGGCGATTCGATCCCGCGCAGGCGGCGGTGTAACTCCTGATACCCTTTGTTCTCGTGTGAACGCGTGGCGTGAATCGAAGGAACCAGTCGATTACCGCTTGCGTGGAGATACAGCAGCACGTCGTCAACAAACTGTTTGTATTCCGGCTGTTGCGAACTCGAATGCACGATCACGGAATCCCTCGGGGCAACCTTGCCGCTGGCGATCTCGGCGTAGGTGATAGAGCGCACCGAAAAATGCTCGGACAACATCCTTTTGATAACATCGACATCCATGCTCTCCCAAGGCATCAAACGACACCCGAAAAAGCCGTCCGATTCAGTGAGTAGATACACCTGCGATTCCTTCACCTCACTCATGCTTGCGTTTTCAAAATCAGGACTCGGTCGACGTATTTCCGGGCTGGAAGATACGCTGCGAGCTCAGTGAGCAACCGAGCAAAAAGAATGCGAAGCACTGCAATGTAAAAAACGAAAAACGACGTGCCATAAATCGCCGCGCTAACAAACGAGGTCGTTTCGGCGGCAAAAATCCTGCGGCCGCCTTCGCAGATTAAAAAGCTGATGAGACAGCAAATGATCGGCGGGAGAATCGCTGAAAATACACCGCGGATTTTGAGTGCATCGATTTGAATCAGCCAGAAGAGCGAAAGACAAACGATCAGCGAGTAAAGCAATGTTAATCCTGCCAGATAGGTTTTCGGTCCCTGTCGCAAAAGAAGCAGTAGCAGTATCGCAGTGCCCGCCAGCGCAATTACGTCCGCGATAAGGCACCGTCTCGGTTCGCGGCGCGAGAGTAGCAATGAATCAGTGACGGCGGACAGCGCGGCCAAAATTCCCCATAACATGGCGAATGGCAGTAACGGTGCGACCGCGCTCCATTTCATACCGTAGACAGTTTGCACGACCGGCTCAGCGAGGATGGCAAACGCCGCCGCGATCGGAACGACGATCCATGCAATGATTCGCAGGACTAACCCGTTGACACGTGCGACATGGCCCGGACTTGGATCAAGTCGCGTCAGCACCGGATAAATCGCATACATCAATTGCGCCGCCACGCCCTGGCAAAAAATGATCGCCAGTCCGATCGCGCGATTAAAAAAGCCGAGCAACGTGAACCCGAGGACCTTGGCGAGTACCGAGGACTCGACGAGTTGTCTGCCGCGCGCCGCCATTCCGCTGCCGATCCGCGTCACGCCGAAATGCCAGGCGTCGCGGTAATTTTGCCACGACCACGACCATTCGGGACGCCAACGGCGCACAACGAAAAGATCGACAATGAATGGCAGCGTCACCGTCATTCCCGGAATAATAAGGGCGTAAGCTCCGGCGCCATACCAACCCAGGGCAATGGCGAGAACAGCGCTAAGAATCAGGCCGCTCGCGTGCAGGAGCCGCAATCGTTTCCAATCGTAATCGCGCTCGAGCATTTTGCGGCGCAGCTCGCATGGCCATTCAAGCGCAAACGTGAAAGACATCGCGTGCACCAGCGGCGCGACTGGCGCGTAGGCGGGAAACCGGCGCAAAGAGAACGCGACGAAATTCGCAGCAATGAAGAGCACCAGCGTAATCGCTGCACCGGCGGTGAACTGTTCCTGATAGCGAACTTCTTTGTCATCGCGCACCAGCAGCGTATAGCCGACAAAGTTGTCGAAAGAGAAAATTGCCAGGAATCCGATGATGCCGGTAACAAGTGCAAATTCGCCGTAAGCCGCTGGCTTGAGTAGCCGGACCAGCACCAGCATCAGCCCGAACTGGAGCAGGCTGCGAAACAGGTTGAAGGCGCTGTTCCAAACGACGGCGGAACGAGCTTTGCGCGCGAAACTCACAAACGATCTTAACTCAAGCTTTTTACGAGTGTGCCAGTGTGCAGGTCGAACTTGGAGAAACCCACTTCCGTTCTCAGAGTATGTTTCGTCGTAATATCGACAACGAATCAATCTGTTCTAAAAGCTCGAAACGCGGATCGTGGCGAATGTGTTGTTCGAAAAATTGATATGACCCAAGCATCGCGACGTTGGGATTGTGCGCAGGAACCCGCGTATCGTGCAGCGCGATGATGCCACCGATGCTTGTTTTTGGCGACCAGTCTGACCAGTCCCGCTGCATCGCCCCAAGCGCATGATCGCCGTCAATAAAGACAAAATCCAACTGCCCTTCAACGCGACTCACAGCTTGATGACTATATTCTTCGATGAAATGGACACGCCTTGAGTTTGCAATTGCAGCAACTTCGCGTCGCGCAATCACTTTCCCCCAACAGATTCCGAATCGACCAATGATAAAAGGATCAATCGCGAACAATTCGCCTTCATTGCTCATCACCTCAGCCAAACAGCGCGTGGTCGCCCCTTCATAAACGCCGATTTCCACCAAACGCCGTTTTCCGCGAGCGTATTCCGCTAACGTCTCCTGCTCGCGGGGCGTGGTCTGCGTGTGCGCTCGATCTAGCCCGACCAAATATCGCAGAAAATGCAGCGCGGTTACCCCCGGTCGCGCCATCTTACGCGGGTATCGGTTCGACTCTTTTGTCTTTGGCTGCAACGGCTTCGACCTGCGGCGATATGAGTTCGCGGCATGCGGCCACTACTTCATCGTAGCCGATGCGCTTTAAACATTCGTTACCGAGCTCGATACATTCGATTAGCTCGCACCCTTCGCATTCAATTTCCGAACGAAAGACGCGATGACCTTCGCCGGCGGGGAACCAGATTCCGGGCGGCTCGCGCGAAGAAAAAATCGCGACGCATGGGACGCCAACGGCGGCGGCGAGGTGCATCGTGCCGGTGTCATTGCCGACAAAGAGTGCGCATCGCTTCAACCCGGCAGCCGCGGTTCGCACATCGAGCGCGCCAGCCGCGTTGTAACCGCGGCCCCATTGCGCGAGCAACCACTCGCCGATGACACGGTCTTCTTCGCCGCCGAAGACGACCGGCCAGATGTCGAACTCCTTGATAAGATCGACAATCACTTCCTGGAACCGGCGCAAGGGCCAGCGTTTGGCCGGCATCTTTGAGCCGGGACCGACTGCCACCCAGACGCGGCCTTCATCGGAGGGTAAATGCGCTGTCCACGATGAGACCGTCGCGTCATCTTCGGGGCCGAGACCGAGATCGAAGCGCGATTCATCTTCCGGTTCGACGCGCAGATCCGATGCGGCGAGGCGACGTAGCAATAATTGCGATTCGCGCGCCATCATCTTCATTGGTCGGCCGGTTTGCTTCAGCTCGAGCCGCTCGAAGCCGTCCATCCCGATGAAGTTGTGAATCCCGGCGAGATGAAAGAATCGGCGATCACGCTCGATTTGCTCGGGCTTACGATTGTTCGGGGCGAGATAAACAAGCGTATCGAACCGACCACGTCGAATCGTGGCCAAGAGCCCGGCCATGTGCGCCCGTCGCATCAATTCGCCTGAGCGCGCTACCGGATAGGACAGGTAATCGTCGAAAATTCCCGCGCCGCGAAGCAGGTCGGACGCGAGAACATGACTTTTTCCCGGGTGCCGGTCACAGAGCAAGGCGATGTGAGCGTGCGGAAAATGTTTTCGCACCAGCCACATCGCTGGCAGCGCGACGATGGTGTCGCCAAGCTGGCCAATGCGGAAGACGAGGATGCGCTTCGGTTGAAAAGCTGAAACGCTGAAACGCTGAAAATCTGAAATCGCCGCTGAGTTGTGATTTTTCGCTTCGGACTTGTGACTTGTGACTTGTGAGCTCTGATTTGCCTCGCCCAACTGCCCGTTTGGGAAATGACGATAGACATGTTTGGCCCAGCCGCGCAGCCCGCGATCTGCCGATTTTGGATGTCGGATTTCGGATTTTGCATTCTCCTGAAGGAACCATTCGCGCACCGGCACCTGGAAACCAGTTTTGCGGCGATCCAATATTTCCGGAGTAATGAGGTCCGACGTGGTCGCGGCCATGTCGCGTTTGCTTGGTGGATTCTGGGAGGCGAGCAGCGGCGCGAGCGCGCGCACAAGATCGACATCGACAAACGGCACACGGATCTCAACCGATTGCCCCATGCCGGCCCAATCCGAATCGCACAGCAGCTGGTTGCGCATGTACCAGCTCATCTCGAGTGCGGAGATTTTCAGCCGCGGGTTATTGATCCCCGCAATCGTGTCCTCGAGTCGAAGCAGCGTTTGTAATTCAGCCCAGCCGGCGCGCACCATTTCAGCGTCGAGCAATTCGGTTAGCTCCCAAGGCATAAACATGCCGCGCCGCAGCAGATAGGCGCCCGCATACGTGCCGCCGTATTCAAAAAGGCCGGCGTACTTGGGAGATGTGAAACGTTTCAGAATCGGTGCGCTCAACACGCGAACGCCTGCGCCCAGAGCGCGCCAGTTGCGAAAAGGTTTCAGTAAATCAACGCTCCGCGGAACTTCATTGAAGCTGGGATAACTGGCGAACAGTTCGTCGCCGCCGAGACCTGACAAAGCAACTTTGAGCCCGGCGCGTTTGGCGGCAAGACTGACGAAAAACGTGTTCACACCGTCGGTTGACGGCCGATCCATGGCCGCGAACAATTGATCGCGTTCGGCTTCGAAATCGCCGCGTGACACCCAGATGGTGCGATGCTCGGCGCCGCAGCGCCGCGCGAACTGTTCGGCGAGCGGTGTTTCATCGGCTTCGGTGCCTTTGTATTCTTCAAACCCAAGCGTGACGGTGCGCAAAATCCCGCCCTGCTTGGCAGCCAGCGCGGTAATCGCAGTCGAGTCGAGTCCGGAAGACAGAAAAACGCCGACCGGCACATCGGCCACAAGGTGATAACGAACGCTTTCGCTCAATGCGGAACGCAAGCGTTCGCCGGTTCGGATTTCAGTTTTCGGATTTCGGATTTCGGCTTCTTCGCCGTCGCGAAGAAGCGTAGCGATGTCGCAAAATGTTTTTGGGAACCGCGGCCCGTGCTCGTCGATCCACATGCTTGTCCCGGCGGGTAGAGCGCGGATGCTGCGATAAAACGTGTATGGATCGGGCACGTGACCCCAGAGAAAAAAGCCGACATGCCCCGCCGGCTCGGGTGCGTTGTCGATCTTGCCGCCGGCGCGCAACGCTTTCACCTGCGAGGCCAGCCGCACGGTGTGACCATTGTCGGAATAATAAAGCGGTTTGATGCCGAACGGATCGCGCGCGAGGAAGAGTCCGCCTTTGTTGCGGTCCCAAATCGCGAACGCGTACATGCCGCGGAGCTCATTCAGCATCGTTTCGCCGCGCGTGGCGTAGAGCTCGAGCACGACCTCGGTGTCGCAATGGGATTGAAAACGGCGTCCTTCGCGGATCAATTTCTTGCGAAGCTCGGCGTAATTGTAAATTTCGCCGTTGAACGTGATGGCAAGTGAGCGATCGGCATTGAACATCGGCTGTGCGCCAGCCGGCGAAATGTCGATGATCGACAAGCGCCGATTGGCAAGGCCGACGCGCCCGTCCTCCGAAATCCACTGACCGCCGCCATCCGGGCCGCGCGCGAACATCTGCTCGCGCATGGCGAGAAGTTCATCCGCGTCCACGGGCCGCGCCGCGCTTTCGTAGGCAAAGATTGCAGCTATGCCGCACATGGGAAGAGAAACGCTGAAACGCTGAAAAGCTGAAAAGCTGAAAAGCTGAAATCGCGATCGGCGGTCATGCGTTGCGCGTGTGGTCGAGCATCGTGACGAAGATCGCGATTAGTTCGTTGGTTTCCACATGCAATTTCTCGATAGCTTCACCCCGAATACCGCAATCGTCGCGTAGGAGCTCAACCCACAGATCCGACTCATCAGCTTCTTGCAATGCGCCGTCGATCTTTGAACAAAACTCCGCATTAGAGCGTGCTCGCGAAGCCTCGCGGGTATGAGCAGCAACCGATGTACCCGATCGCAGCAACTGGTGGCCGAGGACTTCTACTTCCTTACGTGATCTCGGGAGCTCGATATAAAGCCGAATAATCGTCGAAGCATAGTTCTTGGTTCGCTCGCGGGACTCTCCTGGTAAGCGCATTTCAGCTTTTCAGTGTTTCAGCTTTCCAGCGTTTCAGTTTTTCTTTCGAGGTAAAAGTTTCCCAACACGAGCACGTCCATCTTTGTCCGGAGGAAGCAATCGAGCGCTTCTTCGGGATAGCAGACAACGGGCTCGTTTTCGTTGAAAGACGTGTTGAGGATGAGGGGAATGCCGGTGAGCTCGCCGAAATGTTCGATTAGCCGGTAATAACGCGGGTTTGTTTCCCGGTGCACGGTCTGGAGCCGACCGCTGCCGTCGACATGTGTGACCGCGGGTATGAGCTGGCGTTGGCGGGCCCGGATCTGGAACACCTCCATCATGAACGGCACGTCATCGTCCTGCTCGAACCAGTCCGCGACTGCTTCGCGCAAAATCGAGGGCGCAAACGGGCGGAAGGATTCGCGCCGTTTGATTTTCGCATTCAAAATCTCTTTCATGTCGGCCCGGCGCGGATCGGCGAGGATCGAGCGGTTGCCCAAAGCGCGCGGGCCCCATTCCATTCGGCCTTGAAACCAGCCGACGACTTTGCCGTCGGCGATCGCTTGCGCGGTTTTGCCCAGCAGTTCTTTTTCGTTTGAAACGAGTGTCATCGTGCAATCCGCCTCCGCGATGTCCTTGCGCCGCCAATCGAGCAGGATATGGAGTTCCTGTTCGGAGGGCTCGGGACCCAAATACGCCGTTTCCAATTTGGAATTTGGAATTTTGAGTTTTGAATTGACGAAGACGGCCGCTCCGATTGCGCCGCCGGCGTCACCTGCGGCGGCGGGCAGATACATTTTTTTGAATGGCGTGCGGCGGTAGACTTTCCCGTTTGCGACCGAGTTCATGGTGCAACCGCCGGCGAGGGCAAGATTATCGCAGGGATGCTCTTTGTGCAGGGCCTGAAGTAACGCGAAGAACGCTTTTTCGTAAACAGCCTGGGTCGAGCGCGCGATGTCCTTGTGTTTCTGCTCGAGCGGTGCATCGGGTTCGCGCGGTTTGCCCAAAAGATCGACCAGTTCTTTGCGATAAAGCGGGCCGACCTCCGGCGCGCAATCCTGCCAGGTGTAGGAAACGTTATCGCTGTGATGCCGGAAATATTTCAGGTTCAGCCGAAACGTGCCGTCACCCTGGATGCGAAGGATCTCACGCAGCTCATCGAGATAGCGCGGCTCACCATACGGCGCGAGTCCCATCACTTTGTATTCGTCGCCATAATGCGGGAACCCGATGAACTGGGTGAGCGCCGAATAAAAAATGCCTAACGAGTGCGGGAAATAAACGCGATTGTCGATCTTGATCGACGCGCCGCGGCCGAACCCGAAGGCGGTGCTGGCGAAATCGCCGAAGCCATCAATGGAAAGACAGGCGGCTTCTTCAAAACCGGAAACGAGAAATGCCGAGGCCAGATGGGCGAGATGATGCTCGACGTGGTGAATGTCGGCCTTCAGTTCGAGCTTGTATTTCGCCTCGAGTGTTTCCTTGATCGAAGCGGCCCTGCGAATGTTTTTGATCTTTTGCCACATCAATTTCGGATGCGGCCGATGCGCGAGGACGAAGCCGAGGCGCCGCCAGTTGTGTACACCGGGTTGGCGATTGATTGCGATGTGATCGACGTCGCGCAGCTCGACGCGGCCTTCGCGCAAACAATAATCAATCGCGTTCGTCGGCAGCCCCGCCCAATGCTTGATCCGGCGGAAACGTTCTTCCTCCGCCGCGGCGATGACTTTTCCGTCGACGACCAAACACGCCGCCGAGTCGCCGTGATACGCGTTTAACCCCAAAATCTTCATCTTAGCGATAGACTTCGCGACCGTGGCCGATCGCGGAAATCGTGACTACGCGAGCGTCGTGGTCAATCGTGTAAAGAACTCGATAATCACCCACGCGAACTCGAAATTCCTCACGACCTTTCAAACGCCTCACCCGCGTCGAAAACGGATTGTCTTCCAACGAGCGGATAGCCTTCGCCACGCGCAACCGGTTTTCACCGGAGAGTTTCGCTATTTCTTCTCGGCGCTGCGCGCAAAAACCACGCGCCACTTCATGCATCGATGTTCAAATCCTTGAACACGTCGTCGATCGGGCGAGTTGGCTCGTTGCGCCGGTCGGCAATAGTAATCAAATCAAGAACGTCTTCCCGCCACTCCTGCTTCTCCAAGAGAGTGGAAAACACTCTTTCACGCTCGGATTTCGGCATCGCTTCCAGCTGTTCAATGAACTCCGTCGCGCTCATGTCGAAATTTATCGGTGGACTTGTCTTTGTTCAACCTCTTGCAACGGCGGCAAATTTTCGCGGCACTTGATCATTATTGCGGGCAGTCTGAGCGCCATCACAACGCGCGGAGCGAAGAGGCGCGGCTCGGCGAGAAAACGCACGAGCCAGCCGAGGTAAAAACGGTCGGCCCAATCGGGGATCGCCGTTTGATCGCCGGTGATGAAACCGAGCGCGGCGCCGATGCAATGAATGGCCGGGCGATAATCCAGCCTCTCGATCAAATAGTGCGCGAGCTTCTCTTGCGGGCCGCTGCCGATTGCGACCAACACGTGGCCGGGGCGATGTTGCGCGAGCAGCTCGGCCAATTGTCGATCTTCGATCTCGAGTGCGTACCGCGGCGCGATGTAGCAATTGTCGATCTTGACCGGAAACGCTTCGCGCTCGCCCCAGGCCAGCAGTTTCTCCTGCGCACGCGCACTGGGCAGGACCCAGAAAATCTCAGCGCTGCTGTCGCGCGGCAAAGTTGCGAGCAATTGTGTGAGATATTTGAGCCCGGACAGGCGCTGAATCTTTTTGCGCCGAAGTAATCGCCACATCAAAACCATCAAACCGCTGTCCGGAATAGCTACGTCGGCGGCGAGCAAGGCGCGGCGATAAGACGCGTCTTCGGTGAGGCGCACCATGCCGGGCGCAGATGGAGCGACCACGAATCCGCCGCTGCTCGAGACGCGCCCGATAACTTCGATGGCTGTGCCGGTAAAAAACGGAATGCCGAGGATCTGTTCGTTAGGCGCGGCCACGATGAGTCTGCCGTCGGTGACGGCGGCAGCTACAATGTTAGCGATACTTTCATCGGCCCGCCATTGCGATATAATCGCGCAGCTTGAAAGCTGCGCTTGCGACCCCAGAACCGATAAGTGTTCCTGCTGAGCGCAGCTTTGGACGCCTGGCACTGCTCATTATCACGTTTGGTGCGCTCTGGTTTGTGCTCTGTCGTCAGTTGAGCGGCGAATGGTCAGTGAACGAGCA
>DATDFJ010000221.1:0-5522 GCA_036522675.1 Chthoniobacterales bacterium
ATCGCTGGCTCGCCGATGCAGCGAACGCAGAGAATTTTGTCGAAATCAGCCGCGCTGGCTACATCCGCGCGCGGATTGTGGATCTTGCGAACCGATTTCGCACAGACGTGCAGCAACTTTGCGTCGCGTGCGACGAGCCGCTCCCCGACTGGTGGATCTCGGGCTGGAGTAATGCGCTTTACATTGCCGACTGTCTCGCGGCCAAGCTCGCCGGCCTAGAAGACGATTGGTCGCACATGGCGGTGGAATGGCCGCTCGGCTCGCCGGCAGCAATTCCCTTAGAGCAAAATGAACTGCTGCGTGTCCGCGGTCGGATCGACCTGATGCTCGCTCGCGGCGAGCACAACCAGTCGCAGATCGGCTATCCCGATCTCTGGGTCGTCGATTACAAGACGGGCCGGCAGCGGGGATTTAATCTGCACGCGGCGCGCAAATACGAATCGTCAGAAAAGCGATTTCGCAAACAATTAATCGAGGGCCGCGGTGTCCAGCTCGCGCTCTACGCGCTTGCGGTGCACACACTCGGCGCCAAAGACGTGCGGCTTACGCTGCTTCCGCCGACCGGCGAGCTCGAGCCGCAGTTCAATCTCGCTGATGCGCTCACGCAAAAAGATTTCTGGCGCGAGCTGTACCGGATGCAGGAGAGCGGCGTGTTTGGAATGATCGGCCCGGTCCACAGCGACTTCGGTTTCGCGCGCGCGTATCCGCTCGCGACGCTGCCGATCGATCCCGATCTGCTCGCACAAAAATGGACGGTGACGCACCCGGCGTTTGCGGAGCCGATACCATCATGACCGCGCGCGTTGCAGATGCCGAAGCGCGGGAACAGTTCGCGTGCGAGCTCGATCGCAACTTCTCGGTCATCGCATCGGCCGGCTCAGGCAAGACGCGCGCAATCAGCGATCGCGTTGTGCAGATCGCAAAGAGCCAAAATGCGCGCGATTGGTTGCCGCAACTGGTCGTCGTCACCTACACGAACCGTGCGGCTGATGAAATGCAGCAGCGGACCCGGCGGCAGATTCTCGAAGCCGGGCTGCCGCTCGACATCGTCGAGGCCTTTAATCGCGCGTTCTTCGGCACGATCCACAGTTTCTGCGTCAAACTGCTTGCGACCTACGGATATCATCTGGGGCTGCCGCAGAACCTCGAGCTCGTTACCGATGATGACGATCTGTGGAACGATTTCGTGCAACGACAGACTACCATCGGTCGCTCACTTATCGACGAGAACCGGCGCGCGTTGCTGCGTCACATGCAGGTACGGCAAGTGATGGAGCTGGCGCGCCGCTACGATGTCGATCTTACGAAGGCGACACAGCCCGGCACGCCATGCCCGGACTGCGATTTCAGCAAAGTTTACAAAGCCATTGAGAAACGCGCGACTAATATTCCGAAAGCGAAGCAAGCGCTGCGCGAATGGGAAAAACGGTGGCGCGATACCAATGAATTTGCGCCGCGGCCGCCGTGTGCGACGAGCGCGCGTGAGTTCGTCCACGTCTGGCGGGAAGCGTTCCGCCCGCTGCACGAATGGGTAAATGCCTGTGCCTTATGCGTCGCCGCCGAAGTGCAGCGCGATTATCGCGACTTTCGCGTCGAGCGCGGCGCCGTCACCTATGCCGACCAGATCGCGCTCGCCGCCGCCCTCCTGCGGATTCCCGAAGTCGCTCACCACGTTAGCGAGAAAAATTATCGCGTCATTCTCGACGAAGCGCAGGACACCGATCCGCAGCAGTTTTTCGTCTTGCTCGGAGTCGCTTCCGCGCTGGAACGCGCCGTCCCGGCGCGTTGCCAAAAAAATGTGCCGCAGGCGCCTGACTTTGCTCCGCGCCCTGGACACTTCTGCATGGTCGGCGACTTCCAGCAATCGATTTACCGCGACCCGCACGACCTCTCGCATTACCGCGAGCTGCACGAATCGCTCGTCGCGAGCGGCGCGGCGGACGAATTGAAGTTCTCGGTCACGTTCCGCCTCGATCAGGCACAGCTCGATTTCATCAACGCAACGTTTCCAAACATTCTCAACAATCTCGAAGGCCAGGTCGAATTCTTGGAGCTGAGCCCTCGACCCGACGTGTTGCCAGGCCAGGTAATTCGGTTTGAACTGGCTGGGAAGACCGGCGGCTCGACGGTCACGGCCGACGAGCGCCTCGCTCGTCGCGCAGAAGATCGCCGGGCCAGCGGCCCAACGGCCGAGTCAAGCGGGATGCATGACTTCCTACAGCTGTCGGAGATTCAGCGCGCAGCAATCGAGGCGCAAGAGTTGGCGCAATGGATTCACGCGACTGGTCTGAAAGGCTTGCGCGCGTGCGCGTGGTCGCAGATTGCAATTCTTTGCCCACGAAAGGCGTGGCTGCTCGCGTTGCGTGACGCGCTGACCGCGCCGGATGTCGATCTTCCCGTCGAAGTGCAATCGGAGAGCCAACGCGAAGCGGAACATCCGGCCTACGCCTGGCTCACCGCGCTGCTCGCGATCATGGTCGATCCGCACGCCGGCTACGAGATCGTCGGCGTGCTCCGCGAAGTGTTCGGGATTTCTGATGACGAGCTGGCGCGGTTTGCTCAAGGCGACGGAACGAAATTTCAAATCGCGGAGCGAACACGGATCCGCGGAGTGGTCGCCGACACGTTGAACAATCTCGTGCGGTTGCGCGACGCATTACCGCGCCAGCCGCTGTTCACCGCGGTGCAGGAGATTGTCCGCGTGACGCAACTGCGCGAACGCTTGCGTTCATTGCCATCGAGCGAATTTGGAGATACCAGCGCCGAGCTGGAGCAATTGCTCAGCGCGGCGGCCGCGGCGGAAACGCGGAAAAGCTCACTCGCGGATTTCGCCGAGTCGTCGAAGCGAAAGTTTCACGCGATTCGCGAGACCCATCCCTCGACTGCAGACGCGATCCAGTTGATCACGGCGCACAAGGCGAAAGGATCGGAGTGGGACGCCGTGATCGTGCCGTTCCTCGCGCGCGAAGTCCGGCTCGGGAGCACGAATTATCCGCGGATCGTGCAAACCGAGCCGGCGCAGATCGCGCTGGATGCCGGTGACTGGGAGCAATTCAAGGAGGACGCGAAACGTGTCCAGCGTCAGGAAATGGAACGGCTGCTCTATGTCGCGCTGACTCGCGCGCGTCACACGCTTGTGCTCGCGATGGATCGGGAGTTTTTCCGAGGCGTGCGCGGACAGGTTCACACCGACACGCAGCTCAAATGGCTCCAGGCCGACAACGGCGAAGCCAACGCGGAAACAGTTGCCGTGGTTTCAACTGAAGCGCAGTCGTGCAAAGAAACAGCCTTGCGTCAGAGCGAAACGTGCGCCGAAGAAGTGCGCGACAGCCTGAGCGCGCTTCGGCTACAGACCGGCTGGATCGACATCGCGCAGCAGAACGCGGCGCGGTTCATCGCGACAATGAGCCCGAGCCGGTTTTCGCCGGAGAAAGAAATCGAGCCGGTCGAGAGCGCCGACGCCTGGATCGAAGTCGAACCGGAGCTGCGTCCCCCGCGGATTGAAAACCCGGCGACGCGTTACGGACTTTGGTGGCATGAGTTCGTTCAGCAGCTGAATTGGGTCGACGAATCGTCCTGGGAAAAAACGTTCGCGACCACTGTCACGTCGTCACCCGATTCGGCGCGATCGAAACGGGAATGGGAAATGTTGAGGAAACATCTGGCCAGTGAATCTGATTTCCGGCGCCGAATCGCAGCGACAATTGTGCATCCGGAAATGCCGTTCTTCTGGCGCGTCTCTGAATCAAAGTGCCTGGAGGGCATTGTCGATCTTGCGCTGTTCAATGGCAGCAAAGCGCTGATCCTCGACTGGAAAACAAACCGGATCGCTCCGGATAAACTGGACAATCTGCGCGCGCTCTACCGTCCCCAGATCGCCGCCTACTGGAAAGCCGTCGCGGAAATGACCGGCTTCACTGCCGCCGCCGGGATTTATTCCACCTCGACCGGGCAGTTCATTGAATACGATTCCGATGAACTGGCGAGGGAGTGGGAGCAAGTCAGCCGTTTATCGCCGGACCAATTCACCGGCTTCGGCGACGTCTGAATCTACTGTCGGCCGGAATTTTCATCGCCCGCCGCAAAAGCATTCGGGGCTAGAGGACACGGAAGATCACAGAGGACCAAACATGTTGTGAACTTATCGACGGAGCAGTTTACCGCCCGCCGGCTTCCATCGCTAGAGCACACGAAGGTCGCGAAAGGACCACACTGCCGGAAGTGTGGCAGATGAACTGTGGCACAAGTCGCAGGCTGCACACCTGCAAATTGATCACCTTGGCCTAGGCGAAGGCGTCGCGTATTTCCAGCGCTCTAGCTCGGCTGCGGCAGCGCCTTGCTTTATGATCCATTGACGCACCGCCTCCTGCTCCGCGCTATCGCGGGCGCGAAGAGCCGCCGCCAGATCGCGGTCATTGGTGACGTCGGATGGCTGCACGTCGGCAAACAAATCGCCTTTCTGAACATGTAGAGTGCCGTCGGAGTTTTGCCGCGCGATCCGAAGCTCAGTTCCAGGTGGAACGCTGGCCAGGCCACCCTGAAGTGTTACGGTAAACTGTTTGAGATTATAAACGACCCCCTCTGGGGCGAATCTGCGTTCGCGTTCGGCCTTCTCGCCGGCGAGCTTGGCGTCCGCTGCGCGTTGCTGCTGCGACGTTTCTTTGGTTTTTTTTTGCTCCTGTTCCAAACGCTTGGCCGCTTCTTTACGCTCGCGCTCCCGGCGCGCCGCCTCTTTTTGGGCGTTTGCCGCATCGATTTCGTGACGCGTTTTTTCATCTGCAAACGCGTATTGTTTTGCTTCGAGAATGGCGCTCGATCCCTCACTCCAGTAATGCCGGTCCGATATGGCGGAGCTGTTGCTCGTCCCCACGTCGGGTGACTCTTTCCACCAGTCGCGAGCCTGGATATAGTGCTGTAGCGCCGCTTCGATTTTTGCTTTGGCGCCCGAGTCATTACTTCGCTGGAGCGCGACATCGATGTTCGCTTTCGCGGTCACGAGGCGATCGCTGTACTGCGCATAACTAACGCCTGTTTGGGTGTACGAATCCAATTTCGTCAGCTCGTCCAGCGCAGTTTGCAGGGCGGCACGTTCTCTCTGCTTGGAGCATGCCCCCAGCGTCACTGATGCTATCGCCAGTAAAGCCACCAATCTCGGAACATGCCCGAAAGCTGTAGACCTAATAAGGTTCGTAAGCCTCATGAACGGCTGTGTCCGTTCTTGGCCGGACATTCGCGAAGTTTTCTCGGCCCTCGAGTGGCTCAGCGCACATGCATCGAAGCCTAGCGATTTAAGATTCGTGCGTCAACGCGCGCGGAAGTGAACGTGGCAATCTAGAGGCTTGGATCAGCTCGGATTTTTTACCGCCCGCTCGTCCGGCAGCCGCCCAACTCGCTAGAGCACACAGAGATCACAGAGGAAAGAAAGAAACATGTGTCTCCGTGCGCTCCGTGGATTTTCGTGTTCACTCGCGCAGCAAACGCTCGTATTGGTCGTGCGGCCCGATCGAAATCCAGAGAAACCC
>DATDFJ010000222.1:0-3194 GCA_036522675.1 Chthoniobacterales bacterium
ATTTTCGGGTGTTACTCGTTGTGCCGTTATGCCCGACTTGATCAAGACAGGCGAGCTGAAGGAGCGGATGAAAAAAGTCCCGGAATGGGAACTGGAGAAGAAGCATATCGAGCGGACGTTCGAGTTCGATGATTTCCAGGACGCGATCGATTTCGTCAACGCGGTAGCCGAAGTGGCCGAGGAGGAAGAACACCATCCCGACATCGACATTCGCTATAGCAAGGTCCGTCTCGTCCTTTCGACGCACAGCAAGGGCGGCCTAACCGATCTCGACTTCGCGCTGGCCGAGCGCATCGACACGCTGTCGGAGTGACGCGTGACGGGTGACAAGTGACGAGTCACCAACCGACCAAGCTTCAATTCTGGATCGCGACGATCGCCGTGATTCTGGCCGTGATCGCGGTTTGGAAATACATCGATTATCGCACGCAACCGCCACCGCCACCGAACAAAGTCGCCGCCCCATCGTCGCAGATGCCCTCACCTCAATCCTCTCCCTGAGGGAGAGGAGGACGCGATAGCGCCAGGTGAGGGTCGACTGTGGTGGCCGCCGTGTCGGTTGTGAACAAACGCCGGCCACGCGCTTGCCGCTACCGAGTTCTATCTGTTCGCGACAAATGAGCGGCCTTCATCGGCATCGATAAAGGCGAACATCGTCTCGATCTCGGAACGCCCGGCCATACCGGCTTCTTTCTTGCGGCGCTTGAGCGTCTCGGAAATTTCGTCGCTCCAGCCGCGCTTCCGCATGAACTCGTTCCAAACGTAAATCTCGTCCTCGGACGGCTGCCGTCCTTTGCCGAATGACCAATGGAGAATTTCTTCGTCAGAGCCGCCTTGTTTCACGCGTTCGACGAGCTGGTTGTAATCGATTCGGAGAAAACTCGTGCAGCTCGCGTCGAATCCGCGGCCGAGGTTCGTCTGGTAATCCGGCGGCAAGAGGCCTTTGGCGTGCTGCCGAATTTTGTCCAGCATCCGGCCGAAATAAACGAGTCCGCCGACTTTCGCGTACGGGCTGCGCAGACCCAGTTCTCTCATCGACAATCGAGTCTGCGATTTTTCCGCGCGCCTTTCAAGCCGCGAAATACAGGCACTGGGAGCGACGATTGTAGCTGCCGCCGTCACTGGCGGCAGAAGGTGCCGACCAGGTAACTTCTTTTGATTTAGCCATTTTGCCGATTCGGTGCGTTAATTGCAGCCGATGGACCGCATCGTCGGGATCGAAACTGAATACGGTTGTCTTCTCCGCGAGGAAGAACCGCATCTGAGTTCAGAAGCCTGGCCGGCGCGGGTCAAGAATTACCTCTTCCGCAAGGCGCAGGCCGGCACGATCGACCTGCACTACCGCGACTACGAAGAACCGCCAGGCAACGGTGGTTTCCTGCTCAACGGCGGCCGGCTTTATCTCGACATGGGCCACATCGAGTACGCGTCGCCGGAATGCCTGCATCTGCGCGATCTCGTCACGTATGATTTAGCCGGCGACGATTTGCTCCACTCGTCGCTCGTCGCGCTCGGCGCGGCCGGACAGGTCTCATTCATCAAGAACAACGTCGATCATCACACCGGCGCGACTTTCGGTTGCCATGAGAATTATCTCATGAAACGCGAGGCGCAGTTTACGCCTCCGGTGCTCGGCACGCTGCTCACGTTTCTCGCAACGCGACAAGTTTTCACCGGCGCCGGCCGGGTCGGTCAGGCCAATCCGCTCGCGTTCGATTTCGAGCCGCCGGCGCAGGAAGGGCAGGTGAATTTCCAGCTCAGCCAGCGCGCCGACCACATCGTGAACGACATTTACCAGTGGGTGCAGTTCAACCGCGCGATTATCAACGCGCGCGACGAGCCGCTCGCCGACTATCGCAAATATCGCCGGCTCCATTTGCTCATCGGCGATTCGAACATGAGCCCCTTTGCCACCGCGCTCAAGATCGGCACCACCGCGTGCGTGCTGGCGTTACTCGAAGACGCGCGGCTCCCGCGCAATCTCGTCCTCGCCGACGCCGTCCAAAGCACGCGCGACATCTCACGCGACCCGACGCGCGAGTGGATTGTCGATCTTGAGAACGGCAGAACCATCGGCGCGCTCGACGTGCAATGGCAGTTCTACGATCTCGCGCAAAAACATCTCCGCGGAACGAGCGCCGAGACCGATTGGCTTCTTGAGAGCTGGAGCTTTGTTCTCGAAGCGCTCGAGGAAAATTCCGAATCGCTCATTGGCGGCGTCGATTGGATCACGAAAAAATGGCTGCTCGACCTGTTGATCGATGCCGAGAACCTCACGTGGGACGATCCCTGGCTGCAGAGTGTCGATCTTGAATATCACAACATCGATCCCGCGCGCGGGCTCTTCTTCGGCGTAACGCCCGGCAAACGCATCGGCGAATGGAACAACAGCGTCCGGCGCAGCGACGCGATGCATTCGCCACCCGCGAACACACGCGCCTCCGGCCGCGCCCGCGCCGTCGCCGGTTTCCAGGAGCGCAGCCAGTCCTACGTCATCAACTGGGACTCGATCGCGTGCGACAGCCGCGATTTCCTCGTCATGGGCGACCCCTTCAAAACTTACAACGACGAAGTCGACCGCTTCCTTAACCAACCTCGTCCACTCGACAAAACGGTCGCCGACGACCAGATATGAGGCCGGAATTAGACGAAGAAATGTGCTGATCACACGTTCAGCTCTCTTGATTGGGCAGTCACCTACTCTCATCAGCCGCCCGTTCTGACTGACACCGGCGAGTGGCACGTTCACCGCGATCGGCTCATCATGGATTTCAAGGAAAACACTCGCCCAGCGGACGCTAGACATATTTCTACGACCTCAGGAGGGCGAGACCAACGGAAATTGTATGAACATCAACGCATCTAACCAATCGCTGCGGCCAACCGCTGACCGAGAAGGAAAATGACAAAGGTGAAAATAGAAAGTAGAAGATTGAAAAGTGGGAGCGCTGTCGTCAGCGGTCGCTCATCTTGTGTCGCGTTAGATAGTGACCGCCGGTGCTGTGGCTTTATCGTCGCGACGCCGCACGGGATGGATTTGAAGCAGTATTTGACGACGAAACGCTTCTGTTCAATTCAAGCCCGTGGTGACGGTAAATGGGACAGGGTTCTTGCTCGTCCTCGAAGCCGTTGGAGTTTTGATTCGATACCTGAGATAGCAGGTTGAGGAAGTTACTTTCGGCACTGTCCACTGG
>DATDFJ010000223.1:0-7697 GCA_036522675.1 Chthoniobacterales bacterium
GCCTCGCCAATTGATCGACATTAAACAGATCGATCCCACGATTGTTGTCTCGCTGCGCTACGCGACGCCAACCAACATCACCGGGCGCGCTTTGTATCCGCGCAATATGCCTGCTCTTGTTCAACCGGAAGTCGCGCGGCGACTCGCTCGCGCTCAATCCATGCTCCACGATCTTGGATTTCGGCTTACGATCTGGGATGCATACCGGCCGACGGCCGCGCAGGAACAGCTTTGGCAGGCGGTGCGAAACGCGGACTATGTGGCCGACCCGAATGCCGGCGCGGGCTCGCTGCACAGTTGGGGCGTGGCCGTTGATGCGACATTGAGCGACACGTGGAATAACCCGGTGAGTATGCCAAGCGACTTCGACGATCTCACGCCGGCTGCGATGTGGCGGTACACGGGATCGAATCCGAGCGTCCGCGCGCATTTGCGGCTGTTGCAATTCACGATGGGACAAGCCGGCTTCTACGGCCTCCGCACCGAATGGTGGCATTTCACCATCGAAGACTGGCAAAAATATCTGCCACCCGAAATGGCCAAACGCGCCGCGCAAGTTTTGGGCACGAGCTGGCAAGGCCGGCTATGATGGAGGTGCTGCTGCGCGATTTGCGCCAGCCGGAATACATCCATGTCCTTATCAACCCGCTGCCGGTTTACGGTTTGGCAACCGGTCTCATTGGGCTGGGTGCCGCGCTGATCTTGCGCAGCCGCCCTGCCCAAATTGCCACCCTGATTCTCGTGCTTCTGACCGCCGCATCCGCCTGGCCGGTCTACGAATTTGGCGAACAGGGTTATGACCGCGTGCTGACAATGACGGACGATCCAGGCCACGCATGGCTTGATGAACATATGCGACGGGGAGAGCAACTTATTTATGTTTTTTACGCGCTCGCTGTATTGGCTTTCGCTGCCTTGATTGCGCCGATGAAATGGCCGCGATCAGCCACACTGTTCGCTTCAGCGGTGCTCGTCCTCGGCACCGTGGCACTCGGCTGCGGCGGTTATATCGCGTACGCCGGTGGCAAAGTTCGCCATCGCGAGTTCCGCAACGTTCCTCCCCCGCCGAAGAAGGAAGAAACGCGCGAGAGTTAGACCGCCGAGTGCATCATCGTGAGAATCGATCTCGACCGCGCCGAGCGCCGCGTTGAGGAACACAGCGTCGCGCTCAAAAAGCCGCTTGGTCTGCGCGACCTCGCGCTCACGCAAATTTTGTTCGTCGTCGGCTCGAGCTGGGTCGGTGCCGCGGCGAAACTTGGACAAGCACACCTCTTTTTCTGGTTGCTTGCGATTTTGCTGTTCTACATTCCGCAAGCGGCGGTCGTCATTTACCTGAACGCGCGCATGCCGCTCGAGGGCAGCATTTATCAATGGGCCAAGCTCGGCTTCAACGATTTCGCCGGTTTCATCGTGGCGTGGAATCTGTGGTTGCTGTCGATCACGGTGATTGCGCTCGGCGGGATGTTCGTGACGACGAACATCTCCTACGCGATCGGCGATTCCGCGGCGTGGATGCCGAACAACAAATGGTGCGTCTCCTTGATTAGTTGCGTTCTCGTCGCCGGTCTGGGTTGGACCGGTGTGCGCGGACTCTCACTCGGCAAATGGGTGCACAATATTGGCGCGTTCGCCATGTTGCTCGTTTACGGCGCCCTGATCGGTTTGCCGTTTCTCGCCTTGCTTCGCGGGGATTTGAAAACCTATCAGCCGCTCCAGCTCGTCGCGCCCACGATGTCGATCTTTTATTGTCTCAACATTTTTACCAAGCTCGCCATCGGCGCATTGAGCGGATTTGAGTATGTGGCGATTCTGGCTGGCGAAACGCGCGCGCCGGCGCGCGATATCGGCCGCTCGGTCTTGATCGCAGCGCCTGTGATCGCGCTCGCTTTCGTTCTCGGCACCAGTTCCGTGCTCGCGTTCGTCGGCAATAAACCGATCGACCTGATCGGGCCGGTGCCGCAGACGCTTCGGCTTGGGCTTCATTCATTTCCGATCGCGGGAGCGATTGCTTCGCTCGGCATTATTCTCATGACCGTGCGCACGATTGCTTCGACCAGCGTGCATGTGACCGGCAGCTCGCGCCTGCCGATGGTTGCCGGTTGGGACCGGCTCCTGCCGGCATGGTTCTCACGTCTGCATCCGCGTTTCAAAACGCCGGTGAACTCGATCGTATTCGTCGGCTCGATTACGCTGGTGATTGCGATCTCGAGTCAAATCGGCGCCGGCATCCAGGAAGCGTTTCAACTGGTTGATAACGCGGCAAATGTTTTCTATGGCATCGTTTACTTGATGCTCTTTGCGATCCCATTGATTGGCACACGTGCGATTCGTTCCGGCGCGCCGCTCTGGCTGCGAGTGGCCGCAGCCGGTGGCGCCGCCGTGTCGCTGCTCGCGATTTTTTACACGGTTTACCCGATCATTGATGTGCCCAACCCGCTCTTCTTCGGACTGAAGATCGCAATCGTGACGATTGTGGCAAACGCGATTGGCATCGCAATTTACCTCGTCGGCGCAAAACGCCGCTCAGCTGCGTAGCGGGCGTCAGCGACAACTCTCCGCCACCCAACCCAGATAATTCGGCAGTCCAGCCGTGACCGGCAGAAAAATAATTTCCGGAAGTTCGTAGGGATGCAGGGATCGAAGTTTTTCCTGAAAAACCAAGTGTCGATCTTCGCTCACTTTGAAGAAGACAACGGTTTCGTTACCGGTCTCGATGTTCTCCTTCCAGCGATAGATCGACTCCAGTTGCGGCAAAAGATTCGCGCATGCCGCCAGTCGTTCAGCGACGAGCTGGTGTGAAATGCGCCGCGCCGTGTCGGCGTCTGGAAAAGTGCTCAGTGCGAGCAGGACCTTCTCGGCCATTTGTTAGGCCGAAGCGAGCACCGCCCGTGGTTGCGCTGGCTCAGGTCGACAAATCCAGCCTCCGCCAACGACAACGTCGTCATCGTAAATCACGGCCGCCTGGCCCGGCGTGACCGCGCGCTGCGGCTGGAGCAGGCGAATGCGCGCGCGATTGTTCGCCAGGGGAACGACGCTCGCGGCAGTACCTGGATGGTTGTAGCGAATCTTGACGACAGCTTCGATCTCACCGTGGCCGGGATCGGCGATCCCGGCTACCGGTTGCCAATTCACGCGATCGATCTCGAATTCGTCCACGATCAGCTCGTCGGCATCGCCAACTACGACGCGATTCGTCGCGGCATCGATGTCCACCACATAGCGCGGCCGAGTCGATCCGCCCGGGAGTCCTTTGCGCTGGCCGATAGTGAACAGCTCGATTCCGTCGTGTTCGGCGACAAAGTTGCCATCGACGTCGTAAATCTCCCCGCGATGAAACTGATGTTCGCCAAGATGGGAACGCAGAAACGCTTTGTAATCATTTCCCGGCACGAAACAAATCTCCTGACTGTCGATCTTATCTGCGACCTTCAGGCCTAACGAGCGCGCGATT
This sequence comes from Chthoniobacterales bacterium, assembly GCA_036522675.1. Classification (GTDB taxonomy): domain Bacteria; phylum Verrucomicrobiota; class Verrucomicrobiia; order Chthoniobacterales; family UBA10450; genus AV17. The sequence goes on from DATDFJ010000223.1 coordinate 3,452, forward strand.
TCGCGGATCTGCGGCTTGGCCATCGTGCCAAGCGGAGTCAACGCGCGCCGCAACTGCGGCTGCTTAAGACTGAAGAGGAAATACGATTGGTCTTTGCGCGGATCGACGCCTTTCCGGAGCACGGCGGTGCGAGCCCCACCCGCAGTCTCGTGATGCTCGATAATCGCGTAATGCCCGGTCGCGATGTAATCGCAGCCCAGCGCCTGCGCTTTGCTCCAGAGATTGCCAAACTTCAGTTTCTCGTTGCACATCACGCACGGGTTCGGCGTCCGGCCAGCCTGATATTCGCTCGCAAAATAATCGATCACGGTCCGCTCGAATTGATCGGCCTCGTCAACCACGTAGTGCGGAACGCCTAACGAATGCGCGACGTTCCGCGCGTCCGCCACCGCCTGCGGCCCGCAGCATTTGTCTTCCGCCCGTGAGATGCAGTCCTGCGGCCACACCTTCATCGTGACACCGACCACGTCGTAGCCCTGGTCGCGCAGCAAATAGCCCGCCACGCTGGAGTCCACTCCACCGCTCATGCCAAGCAGAACGCGCTGTTTGGTTGGATTCATTTGGAGCGAAGAATTTCGATCATTGATGCGTTCAGTCAATGCGTGGTGGATCGGCTTCTCCGAAGCGATGTTAAATCTACGCGGCTTCGCCGCCATCCTTAGCAGCGCGCTCGGAGAGCGCGTTCCAGCTCTTTCGGCGCGCGGCTCACGAATGCGCTGCCGCGCAGAGTGAACCGCCAGGGATGATGCGCGGACCGGCTGATCCCGATCCGTCCGTCGGCCACAACGTCGACATCTTTTTTTGAGCGAGCGACGAAGCAATGCTGCGAATCCGAGCATAAGTCGAGCGCGTGATGACGATTCGTTATGTCGAGCGCTTGCGTGAGTTTGCCCGGACCAGAGCAAAGGCGTCTCTTATCATCGACGCCGCGCCGTCTTCGCATCAATTCGATGCCGCGAGTCGGTTCGAGTGCACGGATCAAAACGAACCCGTCCGCTTCGCCTTTGACGAGCACGTTCAACATCCAATGCGCGCCGTAACTGAAGTAAATGTAAGCGGCGCCCGCCGTGTTGTGCGCGACGAAGCTGCGGGCGCTCGGCCGCGAGAATGTGTGGCAGGCCTCGTCGTTCTCGGCCAGATACGCTTCGGTCTCCACGACCAAACCGCGGCACGTGGTCCAGCGCAGTTCGCTGCCAACGAGCTCGCGTGCGCACGTGATCGGGTCGCGTCGAAAAAACCGCCGGCCGATCATCAGTCTTCCGGCACAAAATAAATCGGCAGCGTCACCTTGCTCTCGACCGGTTGGCCGTTGCGGAACGCCGGGATAAATCGTGCGTGTGCGAAGTCGGCATACGCCTCCTGAGCAAAACCCATTAACGGCGGGTACTCGGAAATCACTTTGAGCTCGAGCAGATTTCCTTCCGCGTCCACGTGCACCGCCAGTTCCACCGACCCAGTGACCAACACCGGCGAACCGGCGTCGGGGTATCGCCAACCCACAAAACCCGAGTCGGGGCCCATGTACGGCTGCGGATCAATGAAATCGTTCTCGTTCTTTAGCTCGTCGGGCTGTTGATTGGAGAAGATCCGCAAGTGCGCTTTGCCGTCTTTGATCGCGAAGATCGCCGTTCCGAAATAAATCGCGTCGACCGTCTCATGATTGCGTACGGCCGGAACGAACTTCGCTTCACCCAAGCGTTTCTGCAGCTCTTGCTCGAGCAACTTTGAGCCGGCTGTACCGCGATATGTCCGATTCCAAAGAATGTCGCCGGTCTTGCTCACTCGGCAGGAAAACATCACCGACGCGTTTTTTTGACCTTTATCGAACAGGCCTTTGGTATCGATGGTGTTAATGACCGAATCGGGGTCCTGACCGAGCAAAACCGGCCTAAACATCGGCAGGTTTTCCGGCGGCGGAGATGGGGCAACGTTGACCGTCTGCGTCGACGCAACATCGGCAATCAACGCGCAACCCAACAGCAAAGAGATGGCCCAACGCATGGGCAGATACGCAAGCGGAATGCGCCGTCTTTTCAAGGTGAATCGTGCGCGTGCTGGTTACGCAGCCTGCGTCCAGTCGTTTACCCGTGTGATCTTGTGCACGACGCTATGGCGGCGGAAATAATCGATCATCGCGTCGCGCGTTTGCACGGGATGCAGGGTGCAACTGGCAGTCGGCATCTCGAGCAATGCGCGCAACTTCATGAAACGATGGCCGGCGCTGCGTGAATCGAATGTGTTAAAGGCGATGCGGTAGCGTTTGTCCCGTTCGAGCGGTTCGCCACTGTGCAAACGTATAGAAGTTACGCGCCGGTTTTTGCCGCTGCCCTCTGTCACAAGATCAAACCCGAGCAGGTTGCGCCGTTCGTGACTGGCGAACGTCTCTTCCATCACCGCTTTAATTTCCTCCGGCAACAGCTCGGCCGTAACGACATAGTTTTCGAAGGGAAGAATTCTCCAGACGTCGTCCACCGTTTTCGGACCAGCCACAAGATTGTTCCTGTCGTCGAACAATCCATGCATGACGCCCACAAGCGCGACGCCTCGCTCCCGCAGCGATTCGATGATGGCTGCGCCTATCAATTGCTCGACTTCACTTGGTTCGCCCGGATGGCCATGCACGTGCAATGTTTCGGCCAGCCCGCCGATCGGCTCAGCGAGGGCGGCGTGCGACGCATCGAGCTGCGGTTTCGCGCGCGAGAGCACGATGTGATCGAGACCGAGAAGGCTGTCCATCACTTCGCAGCTCGCGTGGCGACTGAGCAGCTTCTTTGAGCTGCGGTCAAAAACCAGATCAACGCGTCCGACGTGAATGCCGAAATGATCGGCTTGGGTGAGCAAAACGCCGTTGACGAGCCGGTTCGAAACAGCCTGGTGGGTATGACCTGCGATGAAAGCGGCCGCCTCGGGAAATTCGGAGGTCAGAACCGTCACATTATTGGCAAAATCATCGCCGCCCGTGCGCGGCTTCAAACCCATGTGACCGCTCAACACAATCGCGTCCGCGCGTTCGCTTCTTGCGCGCGCGATCGCTCGCCGCGCCGGCTCGACCGGATATTGGAAATCGAATCCGCGGGTAAACTCGGGGCGAAACCAGAACGGCATGCCCGGTGTCGTCACGCCGATAATCGCGATCCTGATTCCGGCGATCTCTTTCAGGACGTAGGACCGGATCTTGGCAAATGGATGTTTCGCATCGCGAAACTCGCCGGCCTGAGCGCCTTCTATGGTCATGTTCGCCGCGACCACCGGCATTGTCGATCTTGCCACTGCGTTCGTGAACACGTCGACACCCCAGTCGAACTCGTGATTGCCCACGATCCACGCGTCGTATTTCAGGTAATTGAACAAATCGATCATCAGCTCGCCTTTCGTCCGCAACCCGACGTCGGTGCCCTGATAAACGTCGCCGACATCGATCAGGATCGAATTCCGATTCTCTCGCCGCCATTTGCGGATTTGCGTCACACATCGCGCCAACCCGCCCAAGTCCGCTCGCCCGGCATAATCAGCCGTCGGCAGAATGTGTCCGTGCAGATCCGTCGTGTGCATGATCGAGATCGTGACGGCGTCGTCGTTGAGCGCTTCGGTCGCGCACGCGAGCGACGGCACCGAACAAGCGAAGCCGGCGCCCGCAAGCGTCCGGAGAAATTCCCTGCGGCTGCAGGATTTCACGCCCCTCGGAATATCAAAGATTGCGCGGCCCGACAATTTCGTTTCGATTCGTGGTGATGGAACTTGAAGGCATCGACCATGTCGCGATCGCGGTCCGCGACGTCGAGCGCGCGGCGCAATGGTACTGCGACGTGCTCGGCTTCGTGCACCGTTATAAAGATGCTTGGGACGGCAACCCCACGTTTATCGGCAAAGGCACCACCGCGCTCGCGCTGTTCCCGGTGCGCGGAAGATCGACATCTACATCGCACCCCCCGATCCGAATGCTTCACCTCGCCTTCCGCGCCGATCGCAAAAATTTCCTCGGTGCGCAGGAGGAACTAAAACACCGCGGCATCGATTTCGAATTCCAAGACCACGAAATCTCCCACTCGATCTACTTCCACGATCCCGACGGCCACGAACTGGAGATCACAACCTACGACTTGAAATGATTGCAACCATGTAAGCTGGATTAGGCCCAACACTTGGACATTTGCTTGATTGGGCCCAAAATTTGATTCGAATTCTGGTTAGGCCACTGGACCGCATGAGAGATTCCAGAGACAAGAGAGCAGCGGAGATTCAGCAC
>DATDFJ010000224.1:0-12255 GCA_036522675.1 Chthoniobacterales bacterium
CGGCGACGCGTTCACACTCATGGAAAACAACATCGTGACTATCGATTCCGCACCGTTGGCCGGCTATTACACGCAAGAATTCGAGCAGCTCTGGGAAAAACAAAACTTCGAGAACACCGGCGACATCCGCACCGTCGCTGCCCCGATCACGTTCGCCGGTCAACTCGGAAACGCGCGCGTCATCTTCTCACCCGGCCTCGGACACGAGATCGATTCCGAGATCGCGCGTCGTGTCCGGGAAGCCAAACGCCGCGTCCGCATTTGCAGTTTGTTGATCAACTCTGGGACACTCATCTCCGAGCTGGGCAATTTATTGCGTCGCGGAACCGTAAAGATCGACGGCATCTACGATCGCACCCAGATGGAGGACGTTTACCGGCAGTGGCAGGAAGTGCCGTCGAATCGTTGGAAGATCCCGGCGCTCCAGGAGATCGTCCTGCGCGTCGGCCTCGTCGGAAAAAATTCTACGCCCTACACACCGACGAGCCGGCACGATTACATGCACAACAAAGTGCTCGTCATCGACGACACTGTCATTACCGGCTCGTACAACTTTTCCCGAAGCGCCGAGTTCAACGCAGAAAACATTCTTTTCCTGGACAGCATTGCGCTCGCCGAAACCTACAGCCATTACATCGATCATTTGATCGAAAAATACCGCACATGAGCAATTCAGGACGCGGGATTGACAATTGAGCAATTCAAAGAACTGCTCTGACCTGAAACCTCGCCTTCAGCGCGGTGGAACGGTTCGACGACGTCGGTAGTTACGACGACACGATCACCGAGAGCGCGACGCTACATCAAACCGCGAACATCGTCTCGTCACTGGTCACCTGCCCGCCAAGCCGTAGCCAAGCGAAGGCTGGTCACTCGTCACTGGCCCTGGCCTTTGTCGGGCTTTTTCTTTTTGCCTTGCTCTTCCTTGCCCTGCTGCTGTCCGGCTGGTTGGCCAGAACCGGCGCCGCCGGTTGGTTTCCCCGGACTAACCTGAGGACGACGCGTCGTGGTAACCTGTCGCGGACCGAGGTGCGATCGGTTTGGTGTCGCGTAGGTTGAACGCCGGTTTACGGCGTTGAAGTTTTCGTGCGGCTTGGTGTTCGTTGAGCGAACTGCGTTTTGGTGGCGCTCAGTGCCACGCTCGTGCGCGGTTTTTGTTTTTGTCTCAGCTCCACTCGTCGCCTTCTTTGTCGATGTTGCGGCAGTTGCATGCTCCGCGCCTGCGCCTGTTGCGTTCTCGGTTTTCGGGCCGGTGGCTGTTTCTCCCCCTGCGCCTTTCGCGGTTCCAGCGTCGGCCTGCCCCTGTCCGTGCGTTTTGTTGAACGATCGGATCGCGTCCGCGTTCACGTGACCGCCGTTCGCCTTGGCCTGAAGCTTCGGGTCTTTTCCGGCGGCCTCACGTCGCGAGAGTTGCTCGGAGGTCGGCCCTTGTTTGTTCGCATTTTCCGCCGCGGCTTTTTGTTCCGCCGTCGGCTGCGCCGTCACGCCTTTTGGACCATTAAAGCTGGCGCGACTGGTCGTCGTTTGGTTCTTCAACACCGAGCGATCGACGAACGTGTTGGTCACCACGGTTTTGTTCACGCGCACGACGGCGGTGTTGTAGGCGAAAGTATTGCCGTTCCAGCGTCCGCCCCAGTAACCATTGCCGAAATAGCCGTAACCGTAATTGATGCCGCCGTACCAACCGACCGTCGGCCCCCAATAACCGTCGTGAAACAGATAAACGCCATTATCAAAACCCCACCAGGGCGGTGTCCAATAGAGCCCAACCGAGGGCGGCGCGACCCACGCACCCGGCACCCAGTAATAAGTGAAACCGTTCCACGCCCAGTAACCCGGCGTCCAGATATACCCCGCGACCGGAACCGGCGGCGGTGTATAGACAACCAACGGCGGCGGCGCAAACCCCACCGACACGCCAACCGCGACCGCCCCGTGTGACGACACCGCGCCGAGCGCGGCAAAAACCACTGCAGCCAAAGCAAAAACACGTAATTTCATAAATATCCCTCTCGAACTGAATTGACCCTTACGATCAACAAAAGCGCAGACGCGCTTTCACAACTTCCTATTCAACTAAACACCGGTCCGCGTGTTCGAGTTTCCCAATTTCTAAGCGCGAAGTCAGGAAATCACGCTGCCGTGCGGGATCCCCAAAACAGACCTCGATCGAATTAGAATTGAAATTTGAAGCAGATGCGTAGCAAACGCGATCCGTTTCAAGAGAAGCCGCGAGCGCTCGCAGCTCTTCCGGGAGCCGGATGGGACGGCTCCCGGAAGGAATTCCTATGGCTCGCTACAAGATCGAGCCCTTCTCGGTCGTTATTTAGCGCGCCGGTCGAAGAAGACGTCCTGCTGAGAGGCGCTGTTCACGAGCACACGCCCATCCGTCCATGGATGGTAGTGATGGTTGCCGACCCCCTTGGCGTAATCATAATCGCCGGCATATTCGGAGATGATGCCCGAGTCGGGCTGGCCCGGAAGCGGACTGACTACGTCGGAGAGTTTCTGTTCCGGCAGCCAGGTCAAGCCGCCGTCGGTGGACCTGCGCGAGTACATTCTGTAGCAAGGGACGGTTTCATCGCCCTTGACGCACGTCGCGGTGGCTTCACGCTCGTCATACCACACGGCCTGCAACGTATTATTTGCGCCGATCGAGAGGTTCGGCTGCCAATTCGCTTTGGTCGTGCTGTCCAAGTTCAATTTCACCGGCGTGCTAAAGGTGACGCCATTATCCGTCGAGCGGATGTAGTAGACGTCGGCCGGGTCAGTGCTCGCGCCGTGTTGGTCATAGACGTAGTGAACCACGCCGTTCAACACTGCCGGTTCGCCCCAGCCCATGTGCCGCCAATCTCCCGGAGGGCCGCTGAACATGCACACGAAATAGGTATTCGGGCATAGGGTGCGCCCAGGCGCGGCGAAAGCCGGGCCGGTGTAGGTGAGGGCAAAAGTGACACCGCCGTCAGTGGACCGATACATCCTGTTGATCCGCTGGTTGAAACCGCCGCCGCCTTCATCCATTCCCGCGACGAATACGTTACCGTTGGTATCACCGGTGATCTGCACGTCACGGATGAACGGGCTCGCGCTGGCCAACTGGACGCTGGTCCAAGTCACGCCGCCATCACTGGAGCGCGTGACCTTGAGGTTGCCTCCAAGAGAGAAGTCGTTCCAGGATACATACATTCGCCCAAAGAAGGGACTGGTTGAGTTGTTGTCGGCATAGCCAGACTCGCGGTCATCGCCAGAGCCGGTGTGAACGCAAAAGTGCGCCCAGCTATTCGGATCGGACGGATTGGTGGACTTGTAACCGCCGATGCCCTGACCACCGCAGCCGGCATCGAGAAAGATCGCGTACCAGGTCGTGGTTGTGCGGTTATACAACATTACAGGGTCGCCAAATGTATTCTTAAAGGGGCTTTGACCGGCCACGCACGTTCCAGTGGTGGTCGGACAGGTGAGGCGGGTGAAGCTGAAGCCGCCATCAGTGGAGACCGACGCGCCCGAAATGTTGATCGGACTGGCAAAGACGCCTCGCGAATCATTGAAGGCAACGACGACCTGGTCGGTGTTGTCCGGATTCGCGGCAGCGAATGTCTCCGACTGCGTGACATGGGTTCCGGTCTCGGGACTCGGATTATTAATTAGGTCAACGTCAGCTCCCAGCGGTGCCGACATCGCGTCGATGATCTTGCCCGCTGACGTGGGAGAGCTTTGGTAGCCGCCGATGGCTTGGCCGCAGGCGATCATGATGGCTCCCGCCCGGAGGTTTTCCTGAACGTTGATACCGAGGTTGCGTATTTGCGCGCAATCAAAGCCCGCAGGTACGAGTGGACTGACGCCACTCTTAGCGAGGGTGCTGCGTTGCGCTTGCGCGGAGAACTGCCCGAAGCTGAGTAGCCCCAAAAAGAGGCCAGCCAGCACGAACAGCACGCCGACGGAAGTACGCCAATAAAAGAATGCTGATTGTGTGGATTTGTTTTTCATAGTTTGGTTTTTGCCGCGGCAAGACGCTATCAGAGAGAAGCGACTTGTCTCGCTTTTTTTTTAAAAATCTTCTTACACAAAGTCGAGACAAATTTTGCTCAGATCGACAATTTCTGAACGTTTCTTCTTGACTTCTGGAAAGGTCCGCGCAGACCGGGACAGGGTCATCGTCGCGGCATGGCGCACTGCCAGCGCAGTCGGATTTAAAGCGTTGTCAGCCGGCTGCGCGAGTCGCTTTGAAGCTGCCGTTTTTTGACGACCTGGAATCGGCCGGGTCCTGGTCGAGACGAAAAAAGATGGCCTCGCCACTCATCGAGTTGCCGTTGAATTTTCCTTTCAACACCAATGTGCCCGGGTCGCGCCCGACGTTGCCGAGCGGAAATTCCACCGCGCCCGAGAACGTCACCGAGTTGTCATCTCCCTGCGTCCACTTTGCCTCCGAAGGTTTGGCCGGGCCCCACGCCTTCAACATTGGATCAAGCAGCAGAAAAGAGGCTGTCCCGGCCTCGCGCGCCTCAACGCGAAATGATCGGTTCTCGCCATTCTCGAACGCGATTTCCACCGTCCAGATGCCGATGGCATTCGGCGACTGCGCCGCAAAAAGATCTGCGCCCATGATTTGGATGACTACGGTCAACGCTACTGCTGCTCTCGAAATCACAATGAGCATTTGATGCCGATTCGCCCTGACAACGCGTTTAGCGCGTTGTCACTTCATTCGGTCGAAAGTTTTTCGTAGGATGTCAACGTCGCTAGCGCCGCCGATTTTTTCCCGGGCAGTCTCAATCCATTTTTTCTCCAGAGAATTTTTGGTCGGGCGATCGGTTTCGTAAAAGACACCGAAGACGCCGGGAAATGGCAGTTGCGCTAGTTTGTAAGCGGCGAGCTCGTCGGTGACGTCGTGACGGAGTTCATCCTCGGGGCTGTTGTCCCATTTCTTTTCCTGGATGAGCTCGAAGCTGCCGCCTTTGCGCGGGTCGGCCGGATCGAACACGTCGGGGAAAAATTCGACGCACTCGCTCAAACATTCGATAACGCTAAAACCCTGGTGATCCATCGCGCGTTCGATCATTTCCATCATGTGCTTGACCTGGGTCGCGTGAGTGCGCGCGATAAAGGTGGCGCCGCCGGCGATCAGTTTTTTCATCGGGTTGACCGGCTGATCGATCGCGCCGGTCGGGTCGGTCTTGCTCTTGAACCCGATCGGCGATGTAGGCGAGGTTTGCTTCTTCGTTAGGCCGTAAACGAAGTTGTCCATGATGAAATAGGTCATGTTGATGTTCTTGCGCGCGCCGTGATCGAGATGGTTGCCGCCGATCGAGAACCCGTCCCCGTCGCCGCCGAACAGGAACACGTGGAGATCGGGCCGGGCCAAGCTGATGCCGCTGGCCAACGGAACGGCGCGGCCATGAATGAAGTGCGCGCCGTGGCCATTGACGAAATACGGAAACCGCGACGAACAACCGATGCCGGCGAGCGTGACGATTTTTTCGTGATCCAGATTTCGTTTCTCGAGAACCTTGTAGAACGCGGCGAGCACCGCGAAATCGCCGCAGCCGGGACACCAGGTCGGATGGTCCGCCGTGATGGCCTTTTTCGAAAGCTTCTCCCGGGGTGCTTCAGCAACCGCCGTGGCGGCATCGCCATTTGGTCTTGATTCGTCACTCATAAGATCGACATCTTGTCATTCGTCACTTTTCTTACCACGAGAGCAGGCAAAATGCGAGCCTGCGTAAACTGACGACGCGGCGGCGCGTGGAAATGCCCCGCGTGTGTCCGAAGCCTAAGGATCAGGGGACGAACGCGCGCAGATATTGATCCGGTCCGGCGAGGTAAACAGTGCCGTTAGCAACTACGGGAACGGCGGTGGCGCAGTAAAAAAAACACCCGCTGCTGATCGTTACCGACCACAACAACGATCCGTTGCGCTCATCGAACGCATCCCACTCTCCACTTTGCGACGACGCATAGACCACGCCCTTTGCGACCACTGGTCCCCATGAGCTCGCTGCTCGCGCGGTCCAGACCACCGCACCAGTCGCAGCATCCAGTGCCATCAGACTTGTCGTTGTCACGAACACCAGCCCGTTAGCCACTGCCGGCGCGCCATCCGGCTGGAACGCGAGCACTGGCGCCGTCCAAAGCTGAGTGCCAGTGGCCTCATCCACGGCAACCACGTTCGGGTAATCGTTGAAGAACAAAACTCCGCCAGAGGCCGCGGGCGATCCGACACAAAAGGCAGGAATGCTCCAAAGTTGCCTGCCAGTAAGCGCGTTGTAGGCAGTGAGGGTGTGGTCGGTCCGCATCTGAAAGACCCTGCCGTCGTCGACCACAGGTGCCTGATCGTAGACGCAACAGTTCCCTTTCGCCGACCACGCGGGCGTGCCGGTCACCGCGTCGAGCGCGGTCAGCGTCCCATCGAAACTCGCGACATAAAGTATTCGATGATACAGAGTCGGGGAAGCACGCACGTCCGTGAGATTCGATGTCCATGCGATCGCTCCCGTTTCCGCGTCGTAAGCGAGCAGCGTTTGATAGACAGAACTCGCGAAGACAAGCCCGTGCCCGGTCGCCGCGGAATCAACGAAGAATAATTCTTGCCCCGGCCCGATCCACAAGGTCGCGCCGGTCGCTGCGTCGAAGGCATACATATGACCATCGCCGCTGCCGATGAAGACTTTGCCGCCGGAAACGACTGGCGAGGTGTAAAGGGTACCGTTGCCGACTGGCGACGCCCACAATTCCATCAGATGTGTGACCTTGGAAGGTGTCAGCACAGTCTCGCGTCGATTGAATGCCGTATGCGCCCAATCGAAACCTGCCTGCAGCCAATCTGCGGTCCCCGTGGGATCTGTCGTGCTGTTGGACTGAGGAATTCGGCGCATGTCGTCGGCAGAAGCGCCTGACAGCGCGCCGGACACGATTGCGACCAAGAGCAGTTCCGCGACACACCGAACCCGCGTGTTCGCAGCACCCAGTGCTTGGAAATGAAACATTTCTGCCTTTTTTGGGATGCGACTTATCCGCCGGCCTTGCAACACATTCTGCCCGGCGGTGCCAGCAACGTCGAGCGAAAATGCTGGTTTTTCGTGACGGAGTAGCCGGAGCGAAACACAGCGCAATCTGATCTCGCCCGGACCAGCGTTTTTGGTAATATTCGAATATGTGGCGCGCAGGGGGGATCGTGGGGTTGATTATTGCGAGCGCAGTTTTCGCGCAGGAACCCGACTCGTTCGATATCGAGCCGCCTCTTCTAATTAATCCATATCGGACCGATCAGGCATCGCCAGACGCGGCGGCGGAGACCGACACGCAATATGTCGATGTTGCGCAGTTGGAACGCGCGATCGTGCGCGCGAAACGCAGCGCGGCCGACGGCGCGCACCTCTACCGAGTCGGCGTGATTTCGCAGGAGCAAGTCGAGGAACGCGCACTGCGCGTGGTCCGTTTGCAAGCCGAGTTGGCAACTGCAAAACTTGAACATGCGAAGGCGGAAGCGACCGGTTCGGATTCGATCGTGGTCAATGGTCAACCGGCGGTTGACGCGCGGGCGAAAGCCGAATTGGCGCAGTTGACCGAAGCCGCGCAAGCAGCAACGGAAAAACTTAAGCGGGCCGAGCTCGATTTCGCGGAAGCAAACCTTGATCGCCAAATCCGGCTTCTCGCCGTCGGCAGCGCGCATAAGTCAGACGTGGCGCGCGCCGAGGAGAAGGTTGCGAAACTCAAAGCGGAATCGCCGTAGGCTGTGCTGTAGCGTCCGTCTCAGCGGAATCTGAGCAGATGATAGCGCACTACAGCTCGCTCGAAGCAATAGACCGCCGCGCCGTCCAACTTATGGCACCATGTTGATCCGCATCTTTCTGCTCATTGTCTGGATACTCGCTGCCGCGCCGCTTGCACCGGCAGCGGAGCAATCGATCGCCGACACGATCAAGAAAATTTTCGCGACACCCACACCGCCGCCGCGAAAGAAAAAATCTTCGGCGACAGCAAAAAAGAAATCGCCGACTCCAACACCGACACCGAGGACGAAATCGAAACCTTCCCCCTCTCCCACTCCGAGTCCGACGGTTACGCCCAAAAAGAAAAGGTCGCCGACGCCGACGCCAACGCCGCGGCACAAGAAAAAAGTTTCTCCAACGGCGACGCCGACCGAGACACCGACACCAACAGCTACGCCAAGTCCGCCGTCCACACCGTCGGCTACTCCTTCACTCACCGGCTCGCCAAAGCATCGCGGTGTGCCAAATGCGAGTCTGATGCCTGACGCCATCAAAGGTTTCGAAAACTATCCGCCCAAAGTGCAGCAGTTGCTCACGAGCGCGCTGGAGCTGACCACGCGCGATCTCACTTACACATACGGCTCAGCCGACCCGGCCAACGGCGGGATGGACTGCTCCGGCTTCGTTTACTACGTGCTCAGCAAAAACGGCATCGCCGATGTCCCACGCAGCTCAAGCGAGCAATACGTCTGGCTCCGACGCGCCGGCAAGTTCGAGCCGGTGCTCAGCCGCAAGGACGATTCGTTCGAGCTCGAAAATTTGCAGCCCGGCGATCTGCTCTTCTGGACAGGCACGTACTCGATCGAGCGCGACCCGCCGATCACGCACGCGATGATTTATCTCGGCCGGGAAAAGAACACGGGCAAGCGTGTCATGGTCGGCTCGAGCGATGGCCGGATTTATCAGGGGCAATCGCGCTACGGCGTGAGCGTTTTCGATTTTACGATTCCGCATCCGGACAAAAACGGAAGCGGCAAACTGCAGCCATTATTCGTCGGCTACGGCCATGTTCCCGCCTTGGGAAATTAGATCGACAATGGAAGATCCCGCCGGGTAAAAAGCGCGCCATGAATCACAAACGAGGTTTCGTGGCATTCATCGTTGCGTTCGTCTTCATCTTTTTCTTCGGCTTTGTGTGGCACGGCATGTTGATGAAGCCGATGTATCTGGCGACGCCATCGCTTTGGCGTCCACAAGCTGATTTCAACGCGCACTTCCCCATTTTGATTCTCGGCCATGCGGTCGTCGCCTTCGCATTCACCGGTCTTTACGTGAGCAAAGTCGGAATTAACAGCGCCGGAACTGGATTTGGCTACGGCATTGTCTTGGGAATTCTCGCCTGCGGCATCAATATCATCCGTTTCGCCGTCGAACCGCTGACAACGACTATTCTGTTCATGTGGTTTGCCGGCGACATCCTTTGCTTTGCGATCATGGGAGCGCTAGTCGGCGCGATTTACAAGCCGACCGCGTCGGCATAACCGGCCAGTCGTACTGCGTTAGACGTTCGGCGCGCTGCGTTCCATCTTCGGCTCATGGCTTTGGAAACGCCGGCGACACTCGGCTACCGGATGCCGGCGGAATGGGAACCGCACGCCGCGACGTGGTTGTCGTGGCCACGGCGGGAAGGAATCAGTTTCCCGGGATCATTCGATCGCGTGCTCCCGACGTTTCGCGCGATGATTGCGGCGCTCGTCGAATCAGAGCCCGTTTGCGTCAACGTTTGCAACGGCGCCCACGAAGCCGAGGCGCGCGCTGTCCTCAAAGATGTCGATCTTTCCCGAATCACATTTTACCGAATCTCGACAAACGAACCGTGGTGCCGCGATCACGGGCCGATTTTCTTGACGCGCGCGAGTGAGCCGAGACTCGCCGTTGTCGATTGGGATTACAACGCCTGGGGAAACAAATATCCGCCGTTCGATCTCGACGAAGTCGTGCCCACACGCGTGGCCGAGACGCTCGAGCTGCCGGTTTTTTATCCACGTATGATTCTGGAAGGCGGAGCTATCGATGTGAACGGCGCCGGCGCGCTGCTCACGACCGAGTCGTGTCTTTTAAACAAGAATCGCAATCCGGATCTCAGTCGCGCCGAAGTCGAGCAACGGCTCCGCGATTTTCTCGGCGTGCGCGAAATTCTCTGGCTCGCGCGCGGAACCGAAGGCGACGATACCGACGGGCACATCGACAATCTCGCCCGGTTTGTGTCGGAGCGGAAAGTCGTCGCCATGGTCGAGAGAGATCGCGCCGACGAAAACCACGAGCCGCTCCAGGAAAATTTAAGCCGCCTCGGCGGCTTCGGCCTCGACATCCTCACAATTCCTATGCCGAAGAAGATAATGCGCGAAGGCATGCGTCTGCCCGCGAGCTACGCGAACTTTTACATCGCCAACACGATTGTGCTTTGTCCGACGTTCGCCGATCCGGCCGATGAAGCCGCATTGTCGATCTTGCGCGAGTGTTTTCCTAATCGCCGCGTGGTCGGAATCGATTGTCGAGAATTAATCTGGGGCCTCGGCACGTTTCATTGCCTGACCCAGCAACAACCAGTATAGACGCGGCGCCCCCGCCGCGTTGCTGACCGAGACGCGACGAAGGCGTCGCGTCCACGCTCAGTCAGTCGAAGGCGCGGGTTTGTAGCCGCTTTGCAGAATGGCGTCGTGAAGATCGGGCGCGTGGGTCTTGCGCGCGTCGAAAGTGATGACGACGCGCTCGCGTTCAAGATCGACAGTGACATCTTTGACGCCGTTGATCTTCATCAGCGGCGGGCGCAGACGGCGGACGCATTCGTCGCAATCCTCGCCTTCGGTCGCAATCTCGATGGTTTCGAGAATGGCGTGATCGGCCCGCTCGGGATTCTGCGGATCTTGGGGCTCGAGTTCGCCTGGGCGCGCGGGGTCCATCAATTGTTCTACGGCCCACGCGAGCGGCGTGGCTGTGTTTGTGTATCGGCGGCAAACGTCGCAGGCCCAACGCCGAACTCTGAACCTCGAAGTCAGAGGTCTGAATTCAAGATTCGGCTTTCGGCGTTCAGCGTTCGGTCTTTTCTGTTGAACCAGTGGCGACTTCGCGGGCGATGCGCTCCAGCACGCGCCAGACGTTTTCGGCGAGAATTTTTTGGCCGGCTGCGTTTGGGTGGATGCCGTCGCCGAGGTTTAGATCGGGCTTACCGCCGACTCCCTCGAGCAGATACGGCACGAGCGCGGCTTTATTTTTCGCGGCGAGATCGACATACATGCGCCCGAACGCACTTACATAATCGTCCGCCGAATAATTTGGCAATTGCAGGCCGGCAATGATGACGCGGACATTCGGATTGCGCGCTTTCACCTGGTCGACGATCCATTGGAGATTGGCTTCGATTTGATCAATCGGCACGCCGAGGAAGGCATCATTGATGCCGAGCTCGAGAATGAAGATGTCGATCTTGCGTTTCAGATGAGGCGGGAGCCGGGCAATTCCGCCAGTGGTCGTGCCACCGCTCTGACTGGCGTTGACCACTTCGAAGTCGAGACCATCCGCGCGCAATTTGTCGAGCAGCAGCGCCGGATAAGCCTGGCTGCGCTTGAGCTGAAAACCGTCCGACAAACTGTCGCCGAAAACGAAGATCGTTTTCATGCGTGAAGAATCGTTGCGCACGGCGTGCGCGGTCGGCGGGCACAAGATCGACAGCAGCACAGAGAAGGCGGCGACAGTTCGCAATTGCTTCACCCGTGTGCCCATTTTAATTTCCCGACCTCACCCGTTGCTGATTGCGATGATCAGCACGCGGAAATCGCAAGTTCGGAGAAATTACTATGGCAAACTACGCTATCAACGGCTTTGGGCGCATCGGGCGCAACGTGCTCCGCGCCATGACGCAAAAACAGGTCGAGCGCGTCCGCGCGATCAACGATCTGACCGACACCAAAACGCTCGCCCACCTGCTCAAATGGGATTCGGTGCACGGGAGATTCGAGGGCGAGATCGACCACGACGAGGAGAACATCGTCGTGCGGGGCCACGCTATTCGCATTTTCAAAGAGCGCGATCCCGGCAACCTGCCGTGGAAAAAATTCGATGTCGATGTTGTCCTCGAATCGACCGGCTTTTTTACGGCGCGCGATAAAGCCGAGCTGCATATTTCGAAAGCCGGCGCCAAGCGTGTGTTGATCTCCGCGCCGGCGAAGAATCCGGATGCGACACTGTGCATCGGGATCAACGACGATATTTACGATCCCGCGAAGCACACCGTTATCTCGAACGCGAGCTGCACGACCAATTGTCTCGCGCCGCTGGCGAAAGTCCTGCACGAGAACTTCGGCGTGGCCCACGGGTTCATGAGCACGATCCACAGTTACACGAACGACCAGCGCATCCTCGATCTGCCCCACGAGGACCTGCGCCGGGCGCGCGCCGCGGCCCTCTCCATGATCCCGGCGTCGACGGGCGCGGCGAAGGCGATCTACGAGGTCATCCCCGAGCTGAAGGGGAAGCTCTCCGGTAC
>DATDFJ010000225.1:0-2773 GCA_036522675.1 Chthoniobacterales bacterium
ACGGCGACATCTCGGTGCGCGAAGGCCACCACATTGCCCACGTCGTGAAACGCGCCATCCAGGCGACAGATCCGCGCATTGCCGATGTGCTCGTGCACGTCGAACCCGCAAACGCTCAGCCGCAATTGTAGGCGGGACAACGTTGTCGTCCCGATGGGAAGCGAACCGCTTCCCCTACAGTATTTCGCTTCGCAAAATCGCTGCGAGCGCGTGGGTAAGCGACCGACGCGCCGTTCGCACCTGCCGCGCGAACGAAATCATTCGTGCTATGCGCGCCGGATGAGTGAGGAGATAAAGCGAAAGTCTTGTCGCTCTTGTTTTTTGTCGCTCGGTATCAAACAAAACGTGCGGCGGGAGCGGCAACGGTCGCGCCGGGGTATCACTGATTGCGCGAAGTGAGAGCATCGGCAGTTCGTGCTCGGCGCAAGCTCGGGCGATAAATTCCGTTTCCATATCCACCGCGGCTGCACCAGTGGTTTGCGCGAGGCGGAGCCGCTCTTCCGCTGAATCAATGACGTGACCGCTAGTGGCGATATCGCGGATTCTGGCTGGAAAGTCAGCAGGCAAAGACGCCGCAGCTATTTTCGCGCTCGAAAAATTTTGTGCGATGACGACATCACCGATGTTTAGTTCGTCGTCAAGCGCGCCGGCGAAACCGGCGCTGATCAATAACTCGAATCGTTCATCTTGCAGGAACGCTGCCATGCGGCGGCGGCAGATTTTTTCGCCGACACCGGTGTGGAAGATTTCAACGCCGCGATTGTCGATCTTGCCGCGGACGATTTCGAATTCGCCGATGCCCTCGCGTCGCTTGTCGCGCAGCGTCTTGATGAATGCCGCGCTCTCGACTGGGAGCGCGAAGGTAATTGCGATCACTTCGATGGCGCAGTCGATTCGACGATCTCGACAGCGAAGCTTTTCATGTCCGCGCCGCTCCCCGCGGTTTCGTCAGGCGGAGATGAGCTCGAATTTATTCCGGCGATTGCCGCCAGCTTGCGACGAAATGCGCTCGCCTGATTGACTGGAACATCGACAAGCAGACCGATCCGATGTTGCTCGGGAATTCCTTTTGTGACGCTGCCACCGACCTGGTGAACAATCGCGGCAACTTCATCGCTGACTGCGTCGAGTCGGCCCGGCGCGGCCGGCAATGTGATCTCCGTCACACCGAATGGAGCAGGGGAGAGCGCGGCTGCGGCGGCATGTTCGAGCGATTGGGCGAGTTGCCGGCGCATTTGCGCCTCGAGCAGTGCGCGGTTCGGATTTTTCGATTCGTGCCGCGCGATAAACCAGAGGCCGATTGCAACATTGACTGCCATCAAGAAGATGAAGGCCACTCCGACCCGGCCCGCCAGCTTGCGACCACGCTCGGAAATTTGTTCTTCAGCTGGCAACACAACTTCACGGTAGTCATCGCGCATACGCGAGAAAATCTCGCGCGCGATGGCCAGCTCGCGTTGTAAATCCGGATCGGAAGCGACACGCTGTTCCAAATGCGCGCGCTCCGCCGGCGACAATCTGCCTTCGAGATAATCGAAAAGCTTATCGGGATTCATTGGATGATGTTTCGCCGGCAGGTAGATGCGCCGCTTTCCAGTCCATCGCCATCCGAATACGCGCGCGGCCGCTCGGATGATCGAAAAAGATGAATTCCTCCAGCGGACTGGGATCGAGTTTGCGATAAGCGCCAAGTTTGAGCGCGACCTTCGCCATGCCACCGGGTTCGCGGCACGTGTTGATCGAGAATGCGTCTGCTTCGCGTTCTGTCACACGAATCAGCGTGTTGCTGAAAGGCGTCAGGACAAAGGCGAGTACGCTGTAAATCAATACCAGGAGAGGCAACCCTGCCGGATCGGCAATCCCGCGGACGCACCATCTTTCTCCCCAGCGCTTGACCGCTGCATGGAAAAGGATCCGGCCCAAGGCAAAGCCGACGAAAACAAAAATAGAAAGATAAGTGATGAGCTTGGCGGTGTGGTTGAGCACGTAATGTCCCATCTCGTGTGCCATGACCTCGCGAATTTCGGGCAGCGTGCATTGGTTGAGCAGATTGTCATTTAACGCGATGCGTGTTGTGCCAAGAAACCCGGCGACATTCGCGCTTATGCGTTTGGTCTGACGCGACGCGTCAACCTCGAATACCTGCGTCACCGGAATCTCGTTGGCGCGCGCCATGGCAAGGATTGGCTCTTTGACCGCTGGGTCTTCGATCGGTTTGTAGGTGTTGAAGAGCGGCTCGATGTAAACCGGCGAAATGAACATGCCGATTGTGAAAAGAATCATTGCTACGATCGTGCCCCAAACCCACCAGCTCCGCGGCGCGCGCCGGAATACGGCATACAGCACGACGAGAGCGATCGTGCCAAGGACGAGCGCGACTGCGAGACCGATCAATTGTTCGTTGAACCATTGGCCGAAGTTCTGCGTGGCCATGGCGTATTGATGTTCCCGAAAAAAATTCTCGTAGACGAGGAGAGGAAAACTCAATACCGATGCGATGATCAGATAGAAGACTGCGTAAAGCCCAACCTGCACCGGTTTGAAGCGTCGGGCTGCTCTGCTGCAATTGACAAACTGGCTTACCAACCGACGACTGCGACTCATCGATTCAGCAATTTCGATCGGCGTCGATCGCTCGGCGAAATCGCGCAGCCGCGCGGACGTGTGCGACCACAGCAGCAAGAGCGAGATCGCGACGGTGAGGAGAAAATTCCACAGCAACAGCCAGTAGGTGCCTTCAAAATAGGCGTCGGATTTTTCTCGCTGGTCGCGC
>DATDFJ010000226.1:0-10226 GCA_036522675.1 Chthoniobacterales bacterium
TGGACGATCTTGCGCAATCGCAGGTCTCTATTTTCGCGGCGCAGTCTCAGCGCGGCGAACTGCGCGCTCGCGCGCAGATGACCGACGTCGTGAACAAGAAACATATTCGTCACGCGCACATGGTGAACATCACCCGTGAAATCATGATGGAAGGGATGCGCGCGGACTATCGCGCCGTCGACGCGCTGAGCCAGCGGCTAATAGAACGAGCGCGCCTCGCCAAACGGATCACCTGCCGCACGCGCACCGGCACTGATTTCGTCGCGGATTTTTCGTCGAAGCTAAAGTGGCTCAAAACCAGCGGCATTATTACTTCCGAAAAATGGGGCAACCTGCCGGGCGGCGAGATTTTCACTGCACCGCTGAACACGAACGGCACGTTCGTCGTCGACGGCGTCGTTGGCGACTATCTCTGCTCGAAATACGGCGACCTGCGCGAGACACCGATCACAGTCCAGGTGCGCGACAATAGAATTGTCGATCTTGCCTGCGATCATGACGAGTTACTGGAGGAATTCCGCGCTTACACGAGCACGGACGAGAACAGCAATCGCATCGGCGAATTCGCGATCGGGACCAACACTGCCTGCACCCACGTGATCGGAAACATTTTACAGGACGAAAAAATCCCGGGCGTCCACATCGCGTTCGGTCATCCTTACGCCGAACACACCGGTGCCAATTGGAGCTCGAGGACGCACATCGACTGTGTCGGGCGCGACTTCGACATCTGGTTCGATGGCGAACAGGTGATGCGCGCCGGCAAATTCCTGGTGTGAGCGCGGGCGGCGAGTTGGCGCGCCTGCTCGAAAACAACGCCGCCTGGGCGCGGCGCATGCGCGATCGCGATCCGAAATTTTTTGAGCGCCTGGCGCAACAGCAATCGCCGCAGTATCTCTGGATCGGTTGCTCCGACAGCCGAGTGCCGGCGACTGAAATTGTCGATCTTCCGCCCGGCGAAGTGTTCGTGCATCGAAACGTAGGCAACGTTGTCGTGCACAGCGACCTGAATTGCTTGTCAGTCCTTCAGTTCGCAGTGGACATTCTGAAGGTGCGGCACGTGATCGTGTGCGGTCATTACGGCTGCAGCGGTGTCCGTGCCGCGCTCGAGTGCGAGCGCCATGGACTGGTCGACAATTGGCTTCGGCATATTCAGGACGTGCGCGACCAACACCGCACTGAGTTGAACGCGATCGTCGCCGAGCAGCGCGCCGGACGTTTGTGTGAGCTCAACGTCATCGAGCAAGTAAGCAACGTCGCGCGCACGCATGTCGTGCTCGACGCGTGGGCGCGAGGTCAGCCGCTCGCTATTCACGGTTGGGTTTACGATGTCGCGGACGGATTGCTGCGTGACCTCAAGGTGACGATTTCAGGGGAGAATTGATGCATCCCGGGCTCCGCGCCGCTTTCAACGCCGACTTCACGCCGGGCAAATACGAAGCGCTATTACGTTGCGTGAATGAAACGGAAAAATGGCCGGCGGATTTCCGGATCGCGGAGACGCCAGTGTTTATGACGCGCGAGTTCACGGACGAAGTGGTGCGTGCAGCGAAGCAGATTATCGATCTTACCCGTAGGCCACAATTCGCGAAGCACGCCGCTTCGGCGATTCCAGCGGGGCTGGAAGTGCCCAATGAATCGCCACATCCGAATTTTTTTGTGGTCGATTTTGCCATTTGCCGCGAGGACGAGCGCTTTTGGCCGCGACTGATCGAGCTGCAGGCGTTTCCCAGCCTGTTCGGTTTTCAGCTTTTGCTGCTCGGGTGCATGCGCAAAGCGTTTCCCGCCATTCCGCGCAACTGGACGTCGTCATTTGGCGGAATCAAGGACGAGCAATATCTCGAACTGCTGCGCCGGACGATCATTGGCGATTCGACGGCCAAGAACGTAATCCTCCTCGAGATTGAGCCGGGAAAACAGAAGACCCGGGTAGATTTCGCCGCCACCGAACGCCTGCTCGGTATTCGCGCTGTGTGCGTGACTGCGATCAAGAAACGTGGACGCCAGTTATTTTACGAGCGCGACGGCCGCGAGCTGCGGATCGAGCGGATTTATAACCGCGTGATTTTCGATGAGCTGCTCAAACGCGACGACCTGAATTTACAGTTCCGTTTTCAAGATGATCTCGACGTCGCATGGGTCGGGCATCCCAATTGGTATTTCCGCGTCAGCAAACATTCGCTGCCGTTCCTCAGGACGAAGCACACGTCGCCCGCGTTTTTTGCCGATGAATTTCCCGCCTTCGCCGAGGCTACGGCGGGCAGGCCTGCGGACGAAAAGATCGACAACTACGTTTTAAAACCGCTCTACTCTTTTGCCGGCGCCGGCGTGGACATGGAACCGACGCTTGAAAAGCTGGGCGGCCTAACAAGCCCGCACGAATGGATTTTGCAGCACAAAGTCGAATACGCGCCGTTTGTCCGCACGGTCGACGGTCAAATGTCAAAAGCCGAGATTCGGATGATGTTTGTGTGGCCTGACGACGATCCGAATCCAACGCTGGTCAACAATCTCGTCCGAATGAGCCAGGGTAAGATGATGGGCGTCGATTTCAACATCGACAAAACGTGGGTCGGCGCCAGCATCGCCCTGCACGAAAATCTGTAGCCGGCATCAGTGATGCCGGAAATGCCACGGCAGTTCGCACCGCGATCAGCGATCGCGGCTACAGCTTCCTCATCATCGCGCGCACTTCGGCCGACGGGCGCACGGGTACGATCTCGAAATCCATAAGGTCCTTCCAATTATCGATCCACCGTTCGAGCAGAACGAAGTCCTCCGTCTCCATCACCTGCCAGCAGGTTTTGAAATGGTGATCGATCCAGCTGGAAACATAATTCAAACCCTCCGGCATCATCCGCCCTTTCTCTTCGAGCCGTTTGTAAATCGCGGCGGTGTCCTTGAATTTCTCGATCACCAAATAATGCATCGGCGCGATCCTAGATCGTTTTCGCGTAGACAAGCGAATCGAGAATCTGTCCGTCCTTGATCACATTCTTTCGCAATCGGCCTTCGAACGTAAAGCCGGCTTTTTCCAAGACCCGCGCCGACGCCGGGTTGTTCGAATGCGGCATGGCAAAAATTCGATTCAACGAAAATTCTTTGAAGCAATAATCCACGAACGCAGGAACCACTTCGCTCATGATGCCTTGGCCCCAGAATTTCTCGGCCAGCCAGTAGCCGAACTCGGCTGTGTGCCGATGCACGTCTTCGCCGGGCCGCAGACCGATGCCGCCAACCGCCTCCTCATTTATGTCGATGCAAAAGTGTATTCTTGGCAGACCAGAGATTGAGCCTTGCAGGAAGTTTTTCGCGTCCTTAATCGTGTACGGATGCGGGAAGGCGTCGCGTAATCCTAGCCAGATCTTGCGACTGTTTGCGTGCTTTGCGAGCGAGTCGGCATCGCTCCGGCGATAATCGCGAATCGTGCAGCGCTCGAGCTTGAGCTCCACGATTACTTCAACTCTTCGTTCGTTTCCGCGAAGGCGTTGACTGCGAATTCCAAATCTTCGCGCGAATGCGCGGCGCTGACCTGCACGCGAACGCGCGCGGTGCCGTGCGGAACGACGGGATAGAAAAAGCCGATCACATAAACGCCTTTCTCGAGCATGCGCGCGGCGAACTTCTGCGATTTGGCGGCGTCGCCGATCATGATTGGCACGATCGGGTGCACGCCGGGTTTGATGGTGAGGCCGGCTTTCGTGACCGCGTCGCGAAAATATTTCGTGTTCGCTTCGAGTTTATCGCGCAGTTCGGTGGAAGCCGTGAGTAATTCGAGCGCTTTCAATGAGGCGGCCACGACCGGCGGCGCGATCGTGTTGGAAAACAGATAAGGGCGCGAGCGTTGCCGCAGAAGATCGACAATCTCTTTGCGGCCGCTGGTGAACCCGCCGCTCGCGCCGCCGAGCGCTTTGCCAAGCGTGCCGGTGATGATGTCGATCTTGCCCATCACCCCGCGATACTCGTGGGTGCCGCGGCCTTTTGCCCCGAGAAAGCCGGTCGCGTGCGCGTCATCGATCATGGTAAGCGCGTTGTATTTCCCAGCAAGATCGACAATGTCGGCGAGGTTCGCGATCGTGCCGTCCATCGAGAAACAGCCGTCGGTTGCGATGAGACGGAAGCGCGCGCCGCTCGCTTCTTTTAATTTCGCTTCGAGATCGGCCATGTCGTTGTGCTTAAAACGAAAGCGTTGCGCTTTGCAGAGCCGGATGCCGTCGATGATCGAGGCGTGATTGAGTTCGTCACTGATAATCGCGTCCTGATCGGTAAGCAGCGTTTCGAACAAACCGCCATTCGCGTCGAAGCACGACGGGTAAAGGATCGTGTCCTCGGTGCCTAGAAATCTTGTCAACGCGGCCTCGAGTTGTTTGTGAATGTCCTGCGTGCCGCAGATGAAACGGACGCTGGCCATGCCGAAGCCGTGCGTATCGAGCGCTTCTTTGGCCGCTTCGATTAACTCCGGATGATCGGCGAGCCCGAGATAATTGTTGGCGCACATGTTGAGGACGCGTTTGCCATCAGCGACACCGATGTGGGCGTCCTGCGGCGTGGTGATGATCCGCTCGGTTTTGAAAAGGCCCTGCGATTTTATGTCCTCGAGCGTGCGCGAAACCTGCTGTTCGAATTCTGCCAACATGGCGCAAATGTCGGGCAAACCCGGCAAGATGAAAAGCCGACAAAAAAGCTTGCGCCGGTTTGTGAATAGTTGTTAATAACGTGGCCGTTCCCCACGTGCATACCTCCCGGACTTGCTGTGCGCTGCTCGCGATCGGCGCCGCGCTTTTGCTGAGCGCGTGCGGAACGACTTCACATCACGCGCTGCCTGCGTACGAGCCGCCGCTGGCGAGAACCGAGTTTCAACATGTGCGCACGACCGCTTACACGCATACCGAAGCCGATCATCGCGAGTTCGGTGCGCGCAACGCGCTCGGCGGTGAATTGCACGCCGCAGGTCCGGCCATTCACCGTGCCGAATATGTCGCGCGAGCTGTTCCTGTTTCGGATAGCGATGTGGCCCTGCAGCCATTTTCCACGGATCAACCGGTCCGAGTCGTGCGCGTAAAAACAACCACAACGACCCGCGTCACGAAAAAATCGCGAAAGGTGAAACGTGCGATCGCGGTGGCGCAGCCGCCGCGGATCGGCAGCGCGGCGGCCGATTGGTCGCGCTGGCCCATGGGGACGACGTTTCGATTGCTCTCAACCGGCCAAATTTACCGAGTGGAAGATTACGGCTGGGCGTTAAGCGGGCGAAACACGATCGACCTTTACATGGCGAGCCCGCGGGACATGGACTCGTGGGGCGCGCGAGAAGAGCCGATCCAGGTGCTGCGCTGGGGCGACCCGCAGCAGAGCCTCGATTTCCTGCGCAGCCACCAGGATTACAAACATATCCGCCGCATGGTCCTCGAGCTCGAGGGCCGCGAAGAGGAAGCCGCCGCACTGCAGTAGCAGCTCGCCGCGGCTCGATTCCGCGCTCTGCTCGACTTCGGCGATCGAAAGATTCGCGTTGCCACTCGCGCCGCGGACTTGAGATGCTGGAGCGAAGTTGAAGTCCGCAGCAGTCCTCTTGTTTCTTTGTCTGTTCGCTGTCTTCAGCATTGCGTTGAAGACGGAGCTGCGGCGCGAGAAAAGTCCGGTCGCGGCGCTCAAGATCAAGGAACCGATGCCCGATTTCGAATTGCCCGATGTCACAGGCAAGCGGGTGAAATTCAGCGACACTCTTCGAGACAAGCAAATCGTGCTGATCAATTTCTGGGCCACATGGTGCGGACCTTGCCGGGTGGAGATGCCGACGTTTGAAAAACTTTATCGCGAAGAGAAGGACCACGGCTTCATCATTCTCGCCATCGCCGAAGACAAAGATCGCGGCAAGATCGACGAATACTTAAAAGCGAAACCACTCAGCTTTCCGGTGCTGATCGACAACGATAACGCGCTGGCCAAACAGCTGAAGATTCAAAGTTTCCCGACAACGATACTGGTGCGGGGGAACGGAAAGATTTGGCAGGTGCACGACGGGGTCACGCCTTACATGGACTACTGGGTGCGCGCGGAGTTGAAGGAGCGAAAGCCGCATGAATGACGCGTGCGGCGCGGTCATCGAAGCCGAAGGACTGACAAAAATCTTCCGCGGTCGTTTTCGCCGGCGCAGCGTGTGCGCCGTCCGGGACGTGACCCTGCAGGTAACGCGGGGCAGCGTGGTCGCCTTCGTGGGGCCGAATGGCGCTGGCAAAACGACAACGATTTTGATGTTGCTCGGATTACTCCGGCCAAATCGCGGCAGTGTGCGGGTCTTCGGTCTGCCGGCCGGCGACCTGCAAGTGCGCCGGCGCATCGGTTTCCAATCGGAAATCTTTCACACCTACGGTTTCAAAACGGCGGAAACAGCGCTGCGCTTCTACGGCGAACTGTCGGAAATGCCGAAGGAGAAGATCGATTTGAAGATGCCGCCGCAGCTCGAACGGCTCGGACTCGGCGCGGCGCGGACACGAAAGGTGCGCGGGTTTTCCAAAGGAATGATTCAACGACTCGGGATCGCGCAAGCGCTGTTGCATCAACCCGAACTGTTGATCCTGGATGAGCCAACCACCGGGCTCGACCCAGAGGGGCGCAAGCTGGTCGCGGACATCATCCTGGAAGAGAAAGCGCGCGGCACAACGGTGTTCCTGAGCAGCCATATTTTGTCCGATGTCGAGCGCACCTGCGATCACATCGTCATTTTGCGCGAAGGCGGCGTCGCGTTTTCCGAAACCATGGAGATGCTGCGGCGCGGGTCGGATGAATGGGAAATCGAGGTGCTGAACTGGACGCCGGGTGCGCTGGAAGCAGTAGGGCGCGCTGAAATTCGCGAGCAGAAAAACGGGACGGTGCTGATTCGCTGTTCGGCGAGCGAGAGAAATATCTTACTCCGGCGTTTGCTCGAAGCCGAAGTCGATGTTGGGGTCGTTCGACGCGCCGCAACCCTGGAGGACCTCTACATGCGCTACGCGGGAGGGACGTCCAGTGGATAAGCTGATGGCCATCACTTGGACGGCGTTCCAAGAGACCCTCCGACGCCGGGTCTTTTACATTGTATTGTTGCTCGCAGTTCTCTTCTTGGTCGGCATCAGCTCGCAAATGTTTTTCATGCGCATGGCCCATCAAGCCGGCGAAACGGCGATCATCACGCAGATCGGCCGCGAGATGATGCAGGCGATCTTTCAGGCCTGGCAGGTCGCGGCGATTTTTCTGGCCCTGTTTCTCGGCGCGATTGCCGTCTCCGCCGAAATCTCGGCTAAGACAATCGTTCACGTGATGTCGCGTCCCGTGAAACGATGGGTCTACTTGTTGGGTCGCTGGCTCGGCGTGCTCTTGTTTTTGATCGGGTTTGTGACAGTCGGCATCGCAGGCGCCCTCGGAATCTCGCTGTGGCTGCATGTTCCATTTGCTTCCACCCTTTGGCTCGGCATCGCCGATATCTATGTCAGTACGATTTTCTACAGCGGCGTGGCACTAGGCTTCAGTGTCTTTGTCCCGCCAGTGCTTGCCGGTGTGCTGACACTCCTATTGTCGATCTTGCCCGACATGACCACCCAAGCCACTCATGACCCGCGATTACTTCACCGCATGCCTGCGTTGATCGGCTACTATCTTGGCCCAGCGCAAATGCCAGTGAATCTTATGGCAGACAGTTTTGCCAAGGAACGGTTGAACACCGAGTATTTGCTTTATCTGCGTGTGCTCGGCGAAAACTTATGGTACACACTCGCTGTCTTTGTGATCGCGACCATCGTGTTTCGACGGCGCGAACTCCGTGTGCGTTAAAGGGTGTAAGCTAGCCGAATCGCGGCGAGGAAATGGCGGCCCCACCGCGCATCGCTCCTAGTCGTGCGCACTTAGGTGAGTTTGAAATTGTCGCTTTATTTTTAACGCATTGCGGTAAATACTCGCCGCCGTTTATGAGAAAATTGATCGCGATGCCTCTGATCATCACGTTCGGTCTCGCTCCGTTCGTGCAAGCACAGCCAAAATCCCGTGCCGATGCGGAGACACTGATCGCGACGTTAAAGTTTCAGCAGGGTCAAATCGTCCTTCGCAATGGTCTCGCTACGGTGAATGTGCCTCCAGGTTTTAGGTATTTGGATGGAGCCGACGCGAAGGAAGTACTCGTCGATCTTTGGGGGAACCCGCCGGGCGCAGAGCCGCTGGGGCTGTTGATGCCGGACGTGAGTCTAATCAGCCGCGACGCTTGGGCCGTGATTATCACCTACGCCGAAGACGGCTATGTAAAAGATCACGATGCCGAAAAGATCAATTACGACGACTTGCTCAGACAAATCCAGCGCGCCGTTAGCGCTGCAAATCCGCAGCGAACCAAACAGGGTTATCCGACGATGGAACTGGTCGGCTGGGCGGCGCCCCCTCGCTACGATCGCGCGACGCACAAGCTTTACTGGGCGAAAGAACTCAAGTTCGGGAACGCGAACGAGAATACTTTGAACTACAACATCCGCATGCTCGGCCGCCGCGGTGTTCTTGTCCTCAACGCGGTCGCGTCGATGTCGCAATTGCCGCAGATTGAAAGGGCCACGCCGCAAATCTTGGCCGCTATCGATTACAATCCCGGCAACCGCTACGCCGACTTTGATTCCAAGGCGGGCGACAAGGTTGCCACTTACGGTCTCGCTGCGCTCGTCGCCGGCGGAGTCGCCGCGAAACTTGGGCTTTTCAAAGGTTTGTGGGTCGCGATTCTCGCCGCGAAGAAATTCATCATCATTGCAGCGGTTGCCGTCGCAGCCTGGTTCCGGCGATTGTTTGGAAGCAAACGCAGTGCGACGAGTTGAGCCGGCGTTATCGGCGGCTTTTCATGCACTCGGCGTTAGTGCGGATTCGAAGCTTTCGAAGCGGCGAGCTTTCGCTCGATCAACGTTCTAACGATGTTGAATTCGTCAGCGATTGATTCGGGCCCATAGCGACTCTGCTTGATGATTTCATCGGCGCGGGCAAGCTCGCCGCGCGCGACGTAGGCA
The DNA here is from genome assembly GCA_036522675.1 of Chthoniobacterales bacterium. Lineage (GTDB taxonomy): Bacteria > Verrucomicrobiota > Verrucomicrobiia > Chthoniobacterales > UBA10450 > AV17. The sequence goes on from DATDFJ010000226.1 coordinate 9,012, forward strand.
TTGGCTTTAGCTGCGATGACGTTCGCTTTTTTGTTCTTGCTGACGAGGCGGAGCGAGTAGTCGAAAGCGGCTTCGATTTCGGCAGGTGTAACCGCACCCGGCGACAAGTCGCCTGCCAATAGCTGAGGATCGATCCGGTCATGGAAACGAAAGAGCGTCGATTGCGGCAGATCGGCTGCAAATCTGAAATAATCGCGGAGCCGAAAGGCAAGGATGTGAATCCACCACGTGACGTAATGCGGATAATCCTGGTGAGCGATGTAACTTTTGCGGGGAATCAGGTGCGGGAAAAAATTCGAGGCGATGGCGCTGGCGACTTGAGGCGCTTTCATCGCGTCGATGTAGAGGAATTCGATTGATTCACCGCTCCAAGATGCCGCGCGCAGATCTTCTCGATGCACGACGATGTAGTCTCGCCATTGCTCCGTGCGTTTCAGAAACTCGGGCAGAAAGCTTTCGCTCGGCCGAAATCGTCCGCCCAGCTCGCTGCCTTTCGCCCATGCTTCGTAGCCTTCGTTCCAGGTGAAAAGATCGTAGGCATGGATTTGCTGGCCTTGCGCTTTTCGATTGAGCGCGAGGCCTTCCGCCAGTGCGATAGTGGTTCCGCCGACAAAAGAGCCAAGATCGACAATCGCGCCGAGACCGCGATAGCGCTGTGCCGCATATTTCCGGAGCCATTGCTGCTCGCGGCGCGAAGTCATTCCGAACTTCCAGCTTTTTCTCAACTGGCGCAGTCTGCGGCGGCGCTGAAAAAACGCTGAGACTCCGTTCATTCTGCGATGGCTCAAACAGTAAGAGATTCCTCGACTTCGCTCGGAATGACAAAAAGCTAGAATTCGCGCGTCGGCCCCTGCCACGCCGTAGCCTCGACGAAGGCGGGTGATCCGCGGTTGTCTTTGAGAGGTCCTTCGACTGCGCTCAGGATGACAGATCGCTCCAGTCCAGGACGATTTTGCCGGAGTTGCCGGATTTCATCAACTCGATGGCTTCCTTGAATTGGGTGTAGGGAAAGTGATGAGTGATGATTGGCCTGATATCGACGCCGCTTTTGATGAGCGCGGTCATTTTGTACCAGGTCTCGTACATTTCGCGGCCATAGATTCCTTTGATCGTCAATTGATCGAACACAACTGTGTTCCAATCGATGGCGGCGTTACCCGGCATGATTCCGAGGAGAGCGATTTTGCCGCCGTGAAACATATTCGGCAAAATGTC
>DATDFJ010000227.1:0-4617 GCA_036522675.1 Chthoniobacterales bacterium
CGCATTCAAACATTTGCGCGCATCACCGTCGCTCAGCTCGGCGAGATGCCGGCGCGCGTCATTGTCGATCTTAACATTGTAATTGCCGAGGCCGCGCTCCTTGTCTGCAAGTGCGCGGTCGATCAGCAGTTCCAGTTGTTCAACGCGAAGCGGTTCGAGTTGGAACACCTGCGAGCGCGAAACCAGCGGGCTATTGACATAAAAGAATGGATTGTAAGTGGTCGCGCCGATCAGGCGCAGGTTCCCGCTTTCGACATCGGGCAGCAAAATGTCCTGCTGCGCTTTGTTGAAGTGGTGGATCTCGTCAATGAACAAGATTGTTTTCTGTCCGGCGGTGCGGAGCCGGTTTGTCGCCGCGGCGAGGACGCGCCGCATTTCGGCCACATTGCTCTCCACACCGCTCAAACGCACAAATTTGGCGTGCGTCATTTCGGCGATGATATGGGCGAGCGTCGTTTTACCGGTGCCCGGCGGGCCGGACAAAATCACCGAGGGCAACCGATCGGCTTCGATTGCGCGGCGCAAAAGTTTTCCCGGCCCGAGAATGTGTTCCTGCCCGACAAATTCGTCGAGCGAGCGCGGCCGCATTCGTGTCGCCAAAGGCGCCGCGGTCTCGATCTTCCTAAGATCGACGTCCTCCTCGCCGAAGAAATCGTGCACCGATGAATATGTCGGTATGAGGAGAGTATTGCCAGTCCGGCTCGGACCGAGCCGACAAATTCACGGCTGGCCAGGCACCGTGCGCCGATGTTGAATTGAAGCAATCGTGAAAAACGTCCTGGTGCCGATCGATTACTCGGATGCCACGCACTCGGTCATCGATTTCGTACGCGACCTCGCCGGCGCGTTGAATGCCGAAGTTCATCTCGTGCACGTGAAAGAAATCGCCGCCCCTGCGGCTGCCGGCGCGATGGGCTACGGGGTTTTCGGGGTGCCCGATATGGTCAGCATATCCAACGGACCAACGACTGCCGTGGAAACGATTGCGGCCGAGGCGCCGCCAGGTCAAACTCAGCGAGGCAAACTCAAGGATTGGGAAAAAGAACTCGCCGATGCCGGCCTGAAAGCGACGCTGCGCGAGCCGACCGGCCCAGTGGTCAAGGCAATCTTGCGCGAAGCAGACAGGCGCGGCGCTGATTTAATTGTTATGGGAACGCACGGTCACGGAGCAATGTATAATTTGCTCGTCGGCAGTGTCACTGAAGGTGTGCTCAAGCATAGCACCCGGCCGGTCCTGCTCGTGCCGACGGCGCGAGCGGCGTAATCGCCGTCAGGGCAGCGCCGGCTGGCCAACGTCGTCTTCGGGGGCGCCGCGATGGGCGTCAACGAACGCGGTCGGATCGAGCCAGCCGCGGGTGTCTTCACGGTAGCCGGGACCGATCAAGGGCGTCGCAAACTCGCGCATCTCAAAGTGCAGATGCGCAAAGTAGCGGCCGCCGCCGGTGCCGACAGTCGCGATCTGTTGTCCGCGCCGGACGTCGTCGCCGGCGTGCACCAAGATCGTATCGACGTGGCCATAATAGGACTGCACATATTTACGCTCGCCGTTTTCACGATAAGCGTGCAGCACGATGATAACGTTGCCCCAGCCCGGGCCACCGTTGCGCGCGAGCAACACGCGTCCGTCCGCGACGGCATAAATCGGATCGCCAAGGTCGCTGTTTTCGCCGCCGATCCCGTTTAGGTCGTCGCCGAGGTGGCGATTTTCCGTGAATCGCTGCGCGTTGTAGGTGAGCGCGCCGTTTTCGCTGCCGATGGGCCGATCAAAACGCGCCGCCGTTGGCAGCATCGCAAGCTCGAGCGGCGACGGCCGCCGAAACGCAAGATCGACATGTTTCGGCCGGCTCAATTCCGACGACAGCCGCACGACAAGCGTGGTCAGTAACCCCGCGAAAAAGGCGAGAAGAACGAGCGATCCAAACCATCGCGCTCTCTTACTCATGCTCTTGCTCATGCTCACGCTCGACCTAATTGGCAATTGGCAATTGGCAATTGCCAATTACCCTCGCCACATGCGGATTCTCGTCACCGGCGGCGCGGGTTTTATCGGATCGCATTTGGTTGAGCGGCTGCTCGCCGCCGGCCATGACGTGGCGGTGCTCGACGATTTCAACGATTTTTACGATCCGCAGATCAAGCAGGATAACATCGCCCGAGTCGCCAAAGACATTCGGCTTCATCATGTCGATCTTCGGGACCGCGTGGCGGTGGAAAATATTTTTCAGCACGAAAAATTCGATGTTGTGGCGCACCTCGCTGCGCGCGCCGGCGTGCGGCCGTCTATTCAGCAGCCGCTGCTCTACTATGAGACCAACGTAGGCGGCACCCTGCATCTGCTCGAGGCGGCCCGCGCCAGTGGCATCGGACGATTCATTTTCGCCTCGAGTTCTTCGGTCTATGGCGCGCGCAAGACGGTGCCTTTCTCCGAGAAAGAGCCACTGCGGCAGACACTCAGCCCGTACGCGGCGACCAAGATCGCAGGCGAATTTCTTTGCTCCACATTTTCGCATCTCTACCGGATACGCGTCGTCGCGCTGCGTTACTTCACCGTTTACGGGCCGCGTCAACGACCAGACCTGGCGATTCATCAGTTCACCCGAAAAATTTACGCCGGCCAACCGATCGACCAATTCGGCGATGGCACGACCCGCCGCGATTACACCTACATCGACGACATCATTCAGGGCACGATGGCCGCGCTCGCATACGATGGTCCGTTGTTCGACGTCTTTAATCTTGGCGAGAGCGACACGATTCAGCTTAAGGATTTGATTGCTGCAATCGAGCGCCAGTTAGGGAAGGAGGCGAAGATCAATCAGCTTCCGGAACAACCCGGCGATATGCCGCTCACGTGCGCCGACATCTCCAAAGCGAAAAAGCTGCTTGGGTACAAACCGGCCACGCCGTTGCCGGAGGGGTTGCCGCGTTTCATCGACTGGTTTCTGGCCCGCGCCAAATAACGCTGCTGTTATCCTGAACGAAGGTGAACGACCTCCCACAGGGTGAATGATCACGCAAATTACACTGCGTCATCCGCGCCCCGATGGTGAGGTCCCTCGCTTCCGCTCCGGATGACAAGCGTGTGTGATTGAACAACTGGCGATCAAGTTGACAATTACGTGGATGGAAAGTTTGCCGTTCGATCAGCGCGCGTGTTTCATTGCCGGTCAGGCGAAGTCAGGGACGACGTTGCTCGTCGCATTGCTCGACAGTCATCCGGAGCTGCTCGTCCTGCCCGAAGAAACGGCGTATTTCCCAACCGTCCTGACGAAATACGCCGAGCGCGGCCGACGCGCGCAGTTCGATTACATCACGACGCAATCGCTCTCGAACGTTCTTTTTGGCGGCAAATGTAAATGGGGTAAACGCGACTACTCATATTTTCCAAGCGCGCAGTTTCTCGACACGTTCGAGCGAATGGCATTCGATCCCGCGAACGCCGACAAAGATTTGCTCGTCATTATGCTCGAAGCGTACGCGGCCATGCTCGGTCGGTCGCTCGATTCGATCACACGTTGGGTCGAAAAGACCCCGGCCAACCGGCGATGCCTGCCCGCGATCCGCGCGCGTTTCCCACATGCCAAAATCCTGATCACGATCCGCGATCCGCGCGCGATTCTCGCCGCGCAGATCGCGCTCGAAAAAACCCGCCGTCTCGGAACGTTTTCCACTTACTACTGCATCAGCCACTGGCGCGAAGCGGCCACGATCGCCCGACGCGCTTTGCGCGGCGAAGATGCCAATTCGCTCGTGGTGCCGTACGAGAAGCTCGTCGTCGACACAGGTGAGTGGATGAAGAAGGTCTGTGCGTTTCTCGAGGTCGCTTACGATCCGGCCATTGTCCTCACCCCGACCAAGGCCGGCAAATTTTGGACGGGCAATTCCGCCGTCGAAACTGCATTCGAGCAGATCAGCTCCGAACCGTTGATGCGCTGGCAGAATGAGCTTGCGGAGGACGAGATCGGCTGGGTTGAATGGCATTGCCGCAACCTCATGCCGGAGTTCGGATACGAACCGCTGCTGAGCGCGCGCGCCGTGCGTCATTTCATCAAACCAGTGCGGCTTGAGCGGCCGAGGCAATATCTCAAATCGCGCCTCTATTCCCTGCGCGACAATTGGCTCCGGCAGTAAATCGACAATCGGCGGAGGCTTCCACTTGCAATGGCCTCAGGCACGGGCGATACTCGGTCGCAGATGTCGGAAATCTGTTCGATGATCCGAACGTCCGCTTTCGAGGTTACGACTATGGTGCGAGGACTTTCAGCTTCGCTATTTCGTTGTTTGAGAGCGGCGGCTTCTGATTCGACATGTTTCCGGCCTCCCGAGGCGGAGTTTTCGATGGCGCCGCATAAAGATTGCGATTTGTCGATCTTGCAACGCTCGCGCGTCACGGACCGTGTCCCGAATCGAGTCGGGGCGCTTCGCCCGTTTAATTATTCCCTGAACATTAACGCTAAACATGAACTCTTATACCTCCGGGAGACCCGCACGGCGCTCGCGCGGCGGCCCCCGCCGCAGAGGCGATCGTCGCGCACGCCAGCAGCAAAGGGCGCAGGCGAAAGCACCAAAGAAAACATTCTGGCAGCGATTGGCTGCATTTTTCGGAAACGACAGATC
>DATDFJ010000228.1:0-4400 GCA_036522675.1 Chthoniobacterales bacterium
CCGATGACGCTTCGCTCAATGTGCGCGTCGGAGATAATGCAGCCATCGGAGATAATCGCCTGGCGCAGGGTTGCGCCGTTCATTTTGCTGCCGGGCAAAAAACGCGGGTGGGTGTAGATCGGCGATTCCGCTTCGAAAAAACTGTACTCCGGGACAAGATCGGTCAGGTCGAGGTTGGCTTCGTAAAACGCGCGCACCGTGCCGATGTCTTCCCAATAACCCTGGAAGATGAACGCGCTCACATGTCGATCTTTGATCGACTGCGGGATGACGTCCTTGCCGAAATCGACCAGGTCGTTGGCGAGGCATTGCACGAGCACGTCACGGTTAAAAACGTAAATGCCCATCGAAGCTTGGTAGAGTTCGTCATCCGGATTGCCATCGATTGCGCTCAGCAGTTCGCGGCTCATCCGCATTTCATGCAGCACAGCTTCGTCCTTTGGTTTTTCGACGAAACGATCGATCCGCCGATCGACGCCGCTTTGCATGATGCCGAATTCGGACACGTGATCTCGACGCACCGGCTTGGTCGCGAGCGTGATCTCGGCGCCAGATTGGATGTGTTGATGCAGCAGGACACGAAAATCCATCCGGTATAACTGGTCGCCGCTCAGGATCAGGTAATACGCGAACGGGCGTTCGAGGAAGTAACGCATGTTTTGTCGAACGGCGTCGGCGGTGCCCTGATACCAGCGCGAATCCTCGGGTGTTTGTTGCGCCGCGAGTATCTCGATGAAGCTGCGCGAGAAATTGTCGAACTTATAGCTCGCGCCGATATGTCGATGTAACGACATGCTGTTAAATTGGGTGAGCACGTAAATCGAGCGCAGTCCGGAGTTGAGACAGTTGCTGATCGGAACATCGACAATCCGATATTTGCCCGCGAGCGGCACCGCCGGTTTGGCCCGGTCCTTTGTTAACGGAAACAAACGTGTCCCGGCGCCGCCGCCCATAATGATGGCGAGCGTGCGTTGCGTGGTGCCCGGGGGTAGCGCCGGAGTTGAGATCGCCTGCTGCGTCGCGAGCCCATCGCGCGGCCGGGAATGCTGCGTCACCACATCTCCAATAACCAAATGACTAACCCTTTGAGCAACTCTTTTGCGCTAAGGCCCTCGGCAGAAACGCCGAACGCGCAACGCCCATCAACGAATTTGGCATTTCAGAAGCCGACATGGTCAGAGTTCAATATTGCGCGTCCGACGCTTTTCTTCGTTGACGGCATCTATAATACAGAGTCGAGTATTTACATGAATGCTGCGATTAAGTGGGGGTGTCTTGTGTTCTTTACTGCTGTCGGTCTCGCGGGCGCGGCGACGACGAACGTGATCTACAGTTTGGGCGGCGAGGAGGATGGTGAATACGCCGATACCGATCTCGCAATCGACAGCGCCGGCAACTTGTACGGCACGACCGTGCTCGGCGGTACTTTTGGCGGCGGCACGGTTTTCAAGGTAACGCCTACGGCAAACGGTTGGGTGCACACCGTGCTCTACAGTTTCACCGGCGGCGCAGATGGCGGTGAACCGTACAAAGGCGTGACGCTCGATGCGCAGGGTAATCTTTATGGGACAGCGGTGACCGGCGGGTCGGGCAGTTGCGAGGGAGGATGTGGCGTCGCTTACAAACTGACGAATTCTGGCGGCACCTGGACACAAACCGTGATCCATGCCTTTACCGGCGGGAACGACGGATCGGGTCCGGGCGCGCGCCTAACGATTGACCAGCAGGGCAATCTTTACGGGATGGCTCCGACCGCAGGCGCGTACGGAGCAGGCACGATCTTTCGGATCGCGGCGGGCACCTGGAAGTTCAAAGTCATTCACGCGTTCACGGGCGGAGCGGATGGATCCGGCGGGTCAGCCGGACAAATGCTGCTTCGCGGTGGGCATTTGTACGGCGCGGCCACAGCCGGCGGCACTTACGGCCAAGGCGTCGCGTTTGAGCTGACACCTGCGCAAAGCGGCGAATGGACTTTCAAAACGATCTACTCGTTCAAAGGTCAACCGGATGCCGGATTTCCCTACGGCGGTTTGCTGTTCGATCGCGCCGGCAATCTCTACGGCACAACTTATTATGATGGAGCAAATGATCTCGGCGCCGTTTACAAGCTTGTGCCGCAGACGACCGGCGAATGGAAAGAAAGCGTGCTCTACAGCTTTCAAGGTGGAAGCGACGGGCAAAATTCGATTGGCAATCTGGTGATGGATTCCGCTGGCAATCTCTACGGTACGACCAGTGAAGGCGGTCTCGGCAGTGGCGTCATTTTCAAATTAACGCGCGGCGCCAACTCGCAATGGACCGAGAGCGTGCTACATCGTTTTTCCGGGCCGCCTGACGGCTCATTCGCCTATAACGGGATGGTCGCAGATACCGCGGGCAATTTCTACGGGGCAACTGTTCACGGCGGCGCTGATGACGAAGGCTCGATCTATCAGTTCACGCCCTGACCGTCGGCAGAAACGCTGAATGCCCAACGTCGAACGCAGATTCTGCATTCGATATTCGGCGTTCGTTGTTCACTGTTCGATGTTTTCTTTTTAGCCACTTGGTCCCAAGCCCGGGTTGCTAGAAAGCCGCGCCGAAGCTATTGTTCCCGCTCACCAGATGTGCGGAATTGTCGGTTACGTGGGACGCTCCGAAGCCGCGCCAATCTTATTGGATGGCCTGAAACGTCTTGAATATCGCGGCTACGATTCCGCGGGCGTCGCGATCGTTAACGGCAACCACGTCGAGACGCGGAAATGCGCCGGACGGATCGCGTCGCTGGCAAAATTAGTCGCGCAAAAACCGGCGTCCGGTTTCCTTGGCATCAGTCACACGCGCTGGGCGACGCACGGGAAAGTCACGGACGAAAACGCGCACCCACATTTCGACGCGACCGGCAAAATCGCGCTCGTGCACAACGGCGTGATCGAAAACTATCAGCTGCTAAAACAACAGTTGATTCAGGATGGTGACACGAATTTCCGCTCCGACACTGATACGGAAGTTTTGGCGCACTTGATTGGCAGGATTTATCAGCAAAACGACGGCCAAGATTCCAAAGCTCGGCTGGTCAACGCCGTGCGCGAGGCACTGAAGCAAGTTATTGGGACTTACGGCATCGCCCTTGTTCACGCCGATATTCCCGATTTCATCGTCGGCGCGCGTCGCGGCAGTCCGCTCGTACTCGGCGTCGGGAAAAACGAGAATTTCCTCGCCAGCGACGTCAGCGCAATCGTCGCCCACACCCGCGACGCGGTTTACCTCAACGACTTCGATGTCGTCGCAGTCGAGCGCGACAAATTTGAAATCAGCTCCCTCGACGGCGCCGCCGCCGGCCAGCACGCGGTCAGCAAGGTCGAGTTCACCGCCGAAGACATCAAAAAAGGCGATTACCCGCATTACATGCTCAAGGAAATCTGCGAGCAGCCGGACACCGTGCGGGACGCGATGCGCGGGCGCCTTAATTCCGACGAGTGCACGGCGAAGCTCGGCGGGCTGAACATGACGCCGGCACAATTGCGCGACGTGCAGCGCATCGTGCTGACCGGCTGCGGGACAGCGTTGCACGCGGGCCGAGTTGGCGAATACCTCATCGAGCAACTCGCGAACATTCCAGTGGAAGTCGAATACGCGAGCGAGTTTCGCCATCGCAATACCCCGATGACCAGTGGCACGCTCGTGTTTGCGATCAGCCAGAGCGGCGAAACCGCCGACACGCTCGGCGCTTTGCGCGAGAGCCGCCGCAAAGGCTATCGCACACTCGGGATTTGCAATAACGTTGCCAGCACGATCGCGCGCGAGAGCGATGGCGGAGTTTACATGCACGCCGGCCCCGAGATCGGCGTCGCTGCAACCAAATCGTTTACCTCGCAGCTCGTCGTGCTGACCTTGATCGGGCTGCTCCTGGGACGAATGCGACATCTCTCCACCGCCGAAGGCAGTGAGATCATCGAAAACTTGGAAAGTTTGCCCGACAAGATCGACATCGTCCTCAAGCTCAGCGACCAGATCAAAGAGATCGCGAAGAAATATGCCGGCGTGAATGGCATGCTCTTTTTCGGCCGGCAATTCAATTTCCCGATCGCGCTGGAAGGCGCGCTCAAGATGAAAGAGATCACGTATCTCTTTGCCGAAGGCCATCCGAGCGCCGAGCTCAAGCACGGCATCATCGCACTGGTGCGGCCCGATCTGCCTTCGATTTTCATCGCGCCGGATGACGCCGTGTTTTCGAAAAACCTGAACAACATCGAGCAAGTGAAGGCGCGCAAAGGTCCGATCATCGCCATCACGAGCGGCACCTGTGAGAAGCAGCTCAAAGGCATCGCCAACGACATCATCTCGGTGCCGAGCGCGCCGGACATCCTGAGCCCGATTCTCAATGTGGTGCCGTTGCAACTTTTGGCGTATCATCTGGC
>DATDFJ010000229.1:0-2653 GCA_036522675.1 Chthoniobacterales bacterium
AGGCTCACCGGTCTGCAAGCCAAGTCGGTCAAGTCCGGCACGCGCCAGAATGATTGCGTGCCACTGATTGGTCGCGAGTTTGCGCAAGCGCGTAGGCACATTGCCGCGAAGATCGACAACTTCGAGATCCGGCCGTTTCCACGGTAGCTGATGTTTGCGCCGAATGCTGCCGGTCGCGACGACACCATTGAGCGGCAGCGAATCCAAATTCCACGGCTCAATTGAAACCAGCGCATCCTCGACTGGCGCTCGCGCGAGCACGGCGGCGGTATCCGTTCCCTCCGCCAACTCGCTGGGCAAATCCTTCGCGCTATGGACGGCAAGGTCGACATCTCCGGCGAGCAGTGCGCGTTCGAGTTCAGCCGTGAACAAACCTTTGCGCCCGGCGCGCTCCACGATGTCGCGCGTCTTCTGTTCGTCCCCGGAAGTGCGGACGATCTTCGTCTCGATTTTTAGATCGGCCCAGAGCGCGCGCAATCCATCGGCGACCATGCGCGTTTGTTGCTGCGCCAATTCGCTGCCGCGTGTGCCGAGCACAATCGTTGTTCGTCGCACACGCTCCATCGATTCTCCTGTAGCGGCGGTCTCTGACCGTCGCAAATATCCGCCCGAATCAGTGCGACGCGCGCAGCGGCTCCTCACCTAATGGCGGATGGTCGGGATCGCGCGCCCGGCTGAATCCGCCTGCGACTGATTCCCAAAACTTCGCCACGTGATCGGCGATGATTGTTTCAGCCGCCGAGATCTGCTGCCGTCGCAGCGCCAGCGATTGTTCGGCGACTGATTGCAGTGAATCAATGTCGTAAAGAAAAACGCCCTCCAGTTCGTTGGCTGCGGGATCGACGTCCCGCGGCACGGCAATGTCGATGATGAACAGCGGCCGGACGATTCGTTCGCGCAGCATTGGCGCGAGCGTCTCCCGCGTGAGGAGCGGTTCCTCCGAAGATGTCGATGTAATAAGAATGTCGATTTCGCGGCACTGCTCGAGCCACCGATCGAAACTGATCGCGCGGGCCCCGACGAGCTGCGTCAGTTTGGCGGCCCGTTCGGCCGAGCGATTGCTCACCCGCAGATCGGTGACGCCGCGCGAAACCAAAGCGCGCACCGTCCGCTCGCTCGTTTCGCCCGCGCCGATCACGAGCACTTTGCACTTCGCAAGGTCGCCGAAGATTTTCTCCGCCAAATCGACGGCAACCGAACCAACCGACACCGCTCCGCGCGTGATCTCGGTATGGGTACGCACTTGTTTGGCGACCCGAAACGCGCGCTGGAATAATCGGTGCAAATACGGCCCGACAGCGCCGGATTCGCGAGCCGCCTCGTAGGCCTTCTTCGCCTGCCCCAGAATTTCGGTCTCGCCCACGACCATGGAATCCAGACCGGAAGCGACGCGAAACAGATGCTTCGCGCAATCGGCATTTTCGTAGCGATAAAAACCCACGCCCGCGGGCAGCCCATTGTCAGTTTGATGAGCAAGGCAGCGACTAATTTTCTCCGTTGTCACCGTCTTGTCCGCTGCGCCGTAAACTTCCACGCGGTTGCAAGTCGAAAGCAGCAGAACTTCCGCGAACCCGCACGCGCGCAAATCCAAATCGGTTTGGGGACCGCCGCCGTAACGCTCACGCGTCTCAACAGTCGTCTCATGATGACTCAGGCCGACACAGAGCAAATTCATGGCGAGTGCGTCTGGGCGGTGAATGTGATCCCCCACAGCAGCGTGAGCGCGGCACTGAATCCGATAATGCACAGCGCCGCGACGCGTTTCGGCGCGAGCCGGTGCAGATGGCGTCCTTGCAAGATCGCTCCGTAAAGCAGCCACACCGCCGTCGCCCAGACAATCTGCATCCGGGGCAGTGGTCCGCCCGTAAAAAAGCCGCTGATCAACCCGACCGTGTAAAGCAGAAAGCCCCACCAAAGTAATCGAGTGATCGCGCTAAAAAGATCGGGCAACGGCGGCAAATGATAAAAAATTGAGTGCAGCTGATGCGTTTTAAGCTGGCGCTCCTGCACTAAATACATGACCCCGGCTACGCAGGCCAGCGCGAACGCGCCATAAGCGAGCGTCGAAAATGAAGCATGAAACTCCAGCCACGGATTCGCCGGTAGCTTCGGTCGATGCGCCGTGTCGATTGGCGCCAGTAGCGCGAAGGTTTGGATAAGAAACACGAGCGGCGCCGTGAACGCGCCCATCAGCGAGAGCCGATACGCCGGGCCGACCAGCATGTAGAACAACGCGATCGACCACGCGACAAAGATCAACACCTCGAACAAATTCGTCAGCGGGCAACGTCCGAGCTCACGGCCGCGCAGCGAGAGAAATCCGGTTTGAAAAATGAACCCGAGACCAATCCCCAAAAAGTTGAATCGCGCTGGCCGAAAAAGCCCGCCACGCAGCTCGACGATCGTGCGGGTAACTGCCGCCAGAAAACAAATGGTTGAAACGATGAGAATCTGTCGATCCACCGGGCCTGCATTCTATCGGTACCGGTGGCGCCACGCAATCCGCTGAAAGCCCCGGCCATCGTTGACCGTCCGGCGGCAAACCGTTAGCGTTCGCGGCCGATGGATTCCGACAAGATCGACAAGTTACGCGCGGGCGTGCGCGATGTGCCCGATTTTCCGAAGAAGGGGATCATGTTCAAAGACATCACGC
>DATDFJ010000230.1:0-16793 GCA_036522675.1 Chthoniobacterales bacterium
TCGAATCGATTGCGTCGAGCTCAGCCTTTTACCGGTTTCTCGGCAGATGACGATTTGATGCTTTCGGATCTTGCTGACTTACCTTTTGGCGATCGAACCGATTCGGCGCCATATCCAATTTTGAGCGCTGCGCTCAATCTAGTGGGCGGAAAGGAACTGGCCTGGCAGCAACGCAAAGCCGCGTCCTTTATGTTTAGTCCGCTTTATTGCGGTTACGATTTTCCGGAGCTGCCGCCTGGCTATTGTCCCACAAAAGAATTCGCCAATCGGCCGCCTCCCGCGATCACTCTGGCGACTGCGATGGCGATATCGGGCGCCGCTGCCAGCCCGAACATGGGCTACCATACTTCTCCTGCGCCGGCGTTTTTGATGACGGTTTTCAACGTTCGGTTGGGCTGGTGGTTAGGCAACCCACGGCATGAACGGGGCTATAAAAAATCAGGACCGCTCAATGTTCTTTGGAGACTGACCTGCGAGTTGTTCGGCCTGACGAGCGAAGAAGGAAAATACATTTATCTCTCCGACGGCGGTCATTTTGAGAATCTCGGCATCTACGAACTGGTTCGCCGCCGCTGTCGGTTCATCCTCGCTTGCGACGCCGAGGAAGATCATGCATTTAGATTTGGAGGTCTCGGCAATGCGATTGAGAAATGCCGTTCTGATTTTGGCATTGACATCGACATTGATCTCGAGCCGATTCGGCGCCGCTCAGAAAAAGGGTACAGCCAATGCCACTGCGCGATCGGTCGGATCTTTTATAGCCGTGTCGACGAATATGGACGGGACGGCCTTCTGGTTTACTTAAAATCGTCTCTCACCGGCGACGAGCCCACAGATGCTCTGCGGTATGCGGCGGCCAATCCCGAGTTTCCCCATCAAACAACGGCAGATCAGTGGTTCGACGAATCGCAGTTTGAAAGCTATCGAGTGCTGGGCTACCACATCACACAAAATGTTTTTCTTCCTTTAGGAGACGCCGAACAAGTTTCGGCGCTTCGCAACGAAGAACTCTTCGTCGGCTTGTCGCAACACTGGTACCCGCCTAGTGCGTCTACGGCAGAATCCTTCACCAAGCACACCAACGCTATTATCGCGATCTACGACGAACTGCGAACAAACAAACACCTCCAGTTTTTGAACTGCGATATTTATCCCGAATGGCGTGTCTTATTCGACGAAAAGCCCCCGGCCGTTCCTGGTCTTGCTTTCGAGCGCCGAGAGATCTCGCGAAAGCAGTTACCGAAATCCGACGACGATTTGCGGGCCGGCTTTTATATCTGTACCGCGGTCTGCGACCTATTTGAAGCCGTCTATGTCGATCTTCACCTCGAACAAGAATTCGACCATCCGGACAACCGCGGTTGGATGAATTTCTTCCGGCACTGGTCAGCCGCGCCGATGTTCCGTATCAGTTGGGCAATTGGCGGAAGTAACTACGGTGCTCGTTTTCAGAGTTTCTGCGAGCGCCATTTGAATCTCAAACTCGGCCGCTGCCGCCGATGTGTCATCGAACCAGAAAAGCTTCGCGATCTGCCGGAAATAATCGATTGGACCCCCGAAACTGAAAAGATCGCGAAGAAAATCGTGGAGGCGATTTGGATTTGGCTAGGGACATCGAAAGTCGGTCCTGAGGTCATCGCAAAAGCAGCTTTAACCGTAGCAAACGAACTTCCTCGCGCCGAACGTGGTTGCGTTCTCGATGACAACGCTGAAACGAAGGCGCGCGCCTTAATTGAGATGGAATTAAGTCGCATAAAAGGCGAAGGGCAGTTTTCGAAAAAAAAAGCTGATTACAAGGATGAGGAGTGGTATGCGGCCGCGACGCTCGTTGAGTTCCTCAAGAGGGGGATCCCGGAAAAACAGTTCAAGACAAATTGGACGGCCATCGTGGCAGAATTGGCACTCGTGCATGGCGCTACGATTGCTTCCCGCGTGCTGAACCCAGTTTTTCAAACAGAGTTGAATCCGGTCGAGCGCGAATTGATTGAATTGTTTTTGATCTTTCATCCGCGGCTCGCCGCCTCGGCCCAAATTATCCGACTCAAAATCACGCCGGAAACGATGCTCGAGGTCTCTTCGAATGGAGAGGAGGATATTCGAGAAGAAGACATATATTTTCCAGTTGGCTTTGCTGTTCTCGCGCAGACCGGTTGGCCGCCATCGGCAAATGAGGCGCACAAACTCGTCGCTCTGCGCATTCAGGATCATCTTCGGAGCAAGGGTCTCGGCCGAATTGCTCTAAAAACGCTGATCTGTGCTTATCCGAATTTGGAAATCGATCTCAAGCGAATGCATCCACAAGCAAGCGAGGTTCCGACGGACAAAGATTACGGTCGCTTGTCACGTCTTTTTCATTCGGTCAAAATTGAATTAGCCGAAGAAAAGTGTGCATAAGAGTCGCCTCGGAATTCGGGTTTCCCGTCGTTTCTACCACTCGACGATCGTGCTGGCCCAGGTGAGCCCGCCGCCGAACACGACCAGCAAAACGTAATCGCCGTGTTTGATCCGACCGGTGCGGTTCGCTTCGTCGAGCGCGATGGCCACGGCTGCGGCCGAGGTGTTTCCGTACTTGTCGAGGTTCACATAAAAACGCTCGAGCGGAATTTCCAGCCGGTCGGCGATCCCTTCAATAATCCGGAGGTTCGCCTGATGCGGAATGACGCAGGCGATGTCGTCGGCGCTGAGCCCGGCCTCGGCCAAAACTTTTTGCGACGCGCTGACCATCGCGATGACGGCTTGTTTATAAACCTCCTTCCCGGTCATGTGGATCGTGGCAAGGTTAAGATCGACATTGTCGCGCGTGATCGGACAGCGCGATCCGCCACCGGGCATGAACAAGATATCGGTGAACTGTCCGTCACTGCCAATGTGGGTGCTGATCACGCCGTGAGCGCTGCCTCGATGCCGCAAAATTGCCGCGCCGGCGCCGTCGCCGAATAGCACGCACGTGTTGCGATCGGTCCAATTGGTGATCGAGGTGAGTTTGTCTGCGCCGATTACCAAAACGGTGTCGTGCGTGTGTGAGGTGATGAATTGCTGCGCGATTTCAATTCCAAAAAGGAATCCCGCGCAGGCCGCCGAGATATCGAGACAAGCGGCGTTGGTGGCGCCGATCTTTTTCTGAACGAAACAAGCCGTGGCCGGGAATAACATGTCGGGAGTTGCCGTCGCGACGAGGATCAAATTGATCTCCTTGGCTGAAATCTTCGCCTGCTCCATCGCCTTCAGCGCCGCCTTGGCCGCCATGTCGCTCGTCTCTTCGCCCTTGGCCGCGACCCGCCGTTCTTTGATCCCCGTGCGGGTCGTGATCCATTCGTCGGACGTGTCGACTATCCGTGAGAGATCCTCGTTGGTGAGGATTTTTTCCGGCACGTAGCTGCCGGTGCCGATGATCGAAACGGTGCGGCGTTTAGTGGAGTGCGGCCTCGAGCGGGGCTGTCGCTTCATTGTAACGGCGAATCTCCTCGACGATATGCGGATTGACCTGCTGATCAATCGACTCGGTCGCTACGCGCAGCGCGTTCTTGATCGCCAGCGGCGTGCTTGCCCCGTGCGCGATGATGCAAATCCCGTTCACGCCGAGCAACGGCATTCCGCCGTACTCCTCGTAATTCGTTTTGTCTTTGATGACTCGAAACGCTTTACGCGCCAGATAAGCGCCCACCATGTGGATCTTCGAGCGGGTCAGCTCGTCCTTGAGCCATTTGAAAATCGCCACTGCGATCGATTCGGACGTTTTCAAAATGGCGTTGCCCACGAACCCATCGCACACCACCACTTCGACCGGGTCTTCATAGAGATGGCGCCCTTCGACGTTGCCCCGAAAATTCAACGAGCTCTGCTTTAGCATCTTGAAAGCTTCTTTCGTTAGCTCGGTGCCTTTCACGTCTTCCTCGCCGAGCGAAACCAGACCAACCGACGGCTTGTTGTAGCCCAGAACATGACGGGAGTAGACCGAGCCCATGATCGCGTACTGGACAAGGTGCGCCGGCCGCGAATCAATGTTTGCGCCGGCGTCGATGAGAATGAATTCGTTGAACTGCGTGGGCAACACTGCCGCGATGCCCGGTCGATCGATTCCCTCCAACGTCCGCAATTTGATCATGCTCGCCGCCACCGCCGCCCCGGTATGACCGGCACTCACCACCGCGTCGGCCTCGCCGCGTTTCACCAGATCGACAGCGCGACTGACCGAGGAATCCTTTTTCCGCCGCACTGCCGACCACGCCCGGTCGCTCATGTCCACGACTTGGGTGGAGTGGACAATTTCCACGCGTCCGTCGGTGCACCCGTGCTTGCGCAATTCGGATTCGATCTGGCGTGAATCGCCGACCAAATAAAGCCGCTCGATGCGCGGATATTCCTGCAGCGCCATGACCGCGCCGGCGACCAAATTTGGCGGGCCAAAATCGCCGCCCATCGCATCCAGGGCGATTTTCATTGGGGAAACGAATTTTGCCGAGTTTGCCCCCTCAATGCAAAGCGAAAATCTGGACGGACATGCGCCGTCCCATTATCGGGGTGCCGACAGCGCGGCGCCCTCCATTACTTTCCTTCGACTGTGAGCACCTGCCGGCCCTTGTAATAGCCGCACGATGGGCAAACCGTGTGCGCCGGCACAGTGCTGCCGCACTGAGGACATTTGCCGAATTGTGGCGCATGCCAGCGGTTCGCCGCTTTGCGCGTGCGCAACCGCATCTTGGATGTTTTGCGCTTTGGAACTCCCATGAAGGCAATCAGGAAAGCAGGGAAATCCGGAAAGGCAACCGCCTGCTTCTCGCGCTCATGCTCGTGATCGCAATCGTGGTCGAACTTTCCGGTGACTTTTCGATCACGAGCACGATTACAACTTGAGCTTATCCAGCGCGCTCCAGTCCGCCTTGCGTTTGACTTCCGAGGGCGCCGGTTGCGGTTGCGCTGCTTGGCACACCGCGCTGCCATCCCGATCACACCGCGGATGCGGCGGTAAATTGAGCAACAATTCTTCCCGTACGAACGGGGTCAGATCGATCGTCTCGGGGCCGTGCAACTCCGTTCGGATCGCGAATGCCGACACTCGGATCTGGTGCACGAAATTCCGCAGACATGCAACACAGCGCAGCTCAACACTCTGCTTCAGCGAACCGGTCGCCCAAAGCGCACCATCCGCAACGCCGATGTCGATGTTGTACGACATCGGTCCGACGCAACGCATGTCCTCGGCCTGCACGTCGGATATCGGGCATTCCTCGTCCCCCTCCAGATGCAAACCTTCGGGCGGAATTTGCTTTAGATGAGCTTTCATTCGCTGAGGATTCAGTTTTCAGGATTCAGAATTCAGATCGGGGAGCATTCTTTGCTGAAACCTGAACCCTGAAATCAGAACCCTGCGTGTTGAATTTTCTCGCCAAAGCCTTTGCTACCGCATCCGGCACAAAGCTGGACACATCTCCACCCAACCGCGCGATCTCTTTGATAATCCGCGAGCTCAAGTAGGTGTATTCCTCCTTTGGCATCAGGAATATCGTTTCCACGGCGCTGTTCAGTTTTCGGTTCATCAGCGCCATTTGAAATTCGAACTCGAAATCCGAGACCGCGCGCAACCCGCGCACAACCGCGCTCGCGCTTTGCGCGGCCGCAAATTCCACAAGCAGCCCGTCGAACTGCGCGATCCGCACATTAGCGGTCTTGCCGACTGAGCTGTTGAGAAGTTCGAGTCGATCCTCCAACGAAAAGAGCGCCTGTTTCTCATCGTTGTGCGCGACGGCCACGATCACTTCGTCGAAGAGTTTTCGGGCTCGCTCGATCACATCCAGATGTCCGTTGGTGACCGGATCGAAGCTCCCCGGGTA
The DNA here is from genome assembly GCA_036522675.1 of Chthoniobacterales bacterium. Taxonomy (GTDB): domain Bacteria; phylum Verrucomicrobiota; class Verrucomicrobiia; order Chthoniobacterales; family UBA10450; genus AV17. The sequence goes on from DATDFJ010000230.1 coordinate 5,832, forward strand.
AATCGCGCGCTTCATCCGTGCAAAATCAAACATCAAACATCAAACATCAAACCTTTAGCGTTGCCGAACCCAGACGATGACCGAAGGTGACGGGCCGCCCTGAATGCCTGACTCGACGCCTTATCGCACGATCGCCGTCGCGAGTACGTTTTCGCCACGCTTCGTCGAGGTGCTGGCTGAGGCAAAACGAATCGGGGACCGCTTCGCATCGGATCTGAGCCTGATTTACGTCGGCGAAAAGAGCGCCGAAACAGCGGCGAAATTTCGGGCCGCGCTGGAGCAACTCGCGTTGCCGGCTAACAGCGTCATTCACTACGAGCAGGGCGATCCGGCCGAGGGGATTCTGCGCGCGCTGCTCGCGCACAAGATCGACATGATCGTTGCCGGCGCGCTCGAAAAACCGCTCGTTCTGCATCCGTTTCTTGGCAACGTCGCACGCCGCCTTGTGCGCGAAGCCAATTGCTCCGTCATGCTCTTCACGCATCCCCACACGCAACCCAAACCGCTGCGCAAGATCGTCTTCATCGCCGATGATTCCCCGAACGCGCTCGAGGCGCTCAAGCGCACGCTGCGGCTCGCCGCGGCGGAAGCGACTGAGCGCCTTCACGTCATTCGGCTGATCACGGCTTTCGATGAAGCGCGCGCCAAAGCCAGGGGCGAACACGAAAAATTCCGGGCGCCCGGCCGTCAAGAGACGGCTTTGGAGGAGTTCGTGCTCTCCGCCGGCGCAACAGACGTGCCGATCGAAGCGCGTTGCGTTCGTGGCAACACCGGATTCGCCGCCGCTGATTTTGTACACTCAATCGGCGCCGATCTGCTCGTCGTTCCGGTATCGCCGTCAGCAGATGGTAAGCTGCCCAAGAACATCGCCTGGCTCACCGATGTGATCCCGTGCAACCTGTGGCTGATTCGCTGAGATGGTGGATCGCGCTGTCCCCAGCGCGATGGTAAATAATGGCGGCGCAGCCGCGTAGATTTTAGCATCGTCCCGGAGAAGCCGATCCACCATGAATTCTCCGCCCGAATTTCACGCTTACGGCCTGCCGCACCTTGTCGTGATGTTTTTGACTGCGGTTCTGCCGTTCGCGCTGTTTGCGATTGTGCGCCGCAGCAAATCACAGCGCGCCGAGCGCGCAATTGTGATGACGCTGTCCGCATTACTCGTGCTGAATTATGCGACTTACTTGGTGTTTGTGCGCTATCGCGGCGGCGCCGTGAGCTGGCAGCAATTGTTGCCTCTTCAACTTTGCGATTGGGGAATGGTCGTCGTCATGGTCGCGATGTTGACTGGCCGACAGCGGTGGTTCGAGGTCGCGTACTTCTGGGGAATCGGCGGCACCGTCCAAGCCGTGCTCACGCCGAATCTGCATTTCGGCTTTCCCGATTTTCGCTTCTTCAGCTTTTTCATCTCCCACTGCGGCATCATCATCGGCGTCGTTTTTCTGATGCTGACGCGGCGCTACCGGCCTGAACCGATGTCGATCGTGCGCGTGTGGCTGTGGTCGGAACTCTATTTCGTCGTCACGATAATTGCCGACGAATTGACCGGCTATAACTACGGTTTTCTCCTCCACAAACCTGAGGCGTTCTCAATCCTCAATTTTCTCTCCGACTCACGCCCGCTTTACCTCCTGCAAATGCACGGCGTGGCGTTGCTGTTCTTTCTCGTGCTCTACGCGCCGCTCGCGATTGTCGATCTCGCAACAGGCAAATCTCTGAGGAAAGCAGGAAAGCAGGAAGGAAACCTTTAAAATTCCTGCGTTCCTGCTTTCCTGAGAGATCATGGCTAAACGGAAGCCGTTGCGGATTGGCAAAGTCACGATTGGCGGGAGACGGCCGGTGTTCATCCTCGGGCCGTGCGTGATTGAGTCCGAGAAGTTTGTCTGGCGGATGGCGCGTAAGATCGCGGAGATCTGTGCGGCGGAAGATGTCGATCTTATCTTCAAGAGTTCGTACGACAAAGCGAACCGGACTTCGCTGCGCTCCTTTCGCGGAACTGGAGCGCGCGAAGGTTGCGAAATTTTGGCGGCGATCGGTCGCGAACTGAAAATTCCGGTCACAACCGATGTGCATTCGCCGGGTGAAGCCCAGCTAGCGGGCGAAAAGATCGACATGTTGCAAATCCCGGCGTTTCTCTGCCGGCAAACCGATTTGCTTCGCGCCGCGGCGCAGACTGGTCGCGCGATCAACGTGAAGAAAGGTCAGTTTCTGGCGCCATGGGACGTGACGAACATTGCCGATAAACTGATCGCGTTCGGCTGCAAAAATTTTTGTTTCACCGAGCGAGGCACAACCTTCGGCTACAACAATCTCGTCGCCGATATGCGCTCGCTCTACTGGATGCGCGAGGCCGGTTACCGCGTGATTTTCGACGCGACGCACTCGGTACAGCGGCCTGGCGGAGCCGGGGACAAAACCGCCGGCGACGGCGTGCTCGCGCCGGTGCTCGGGCGTGCCGCGATGGCCGCCGGTTGCGATGGCATCTTTATGGAAGTGCACGAAAATCCCCCGCGCGCGCTCTCCGATGCGGCAAATCAGCTGCCGCTAAAGCAGTTGCCAAAAACGCTGCGAAGTCTCAAAGCGATCCATGCGGCAGCATTCACCCACTAGCGCGATGACCGAGGTGAAACGCGCTGTCCTCAGCGCGTTGGTAAAAATAAATGCGGGTTCGCCGCCAAAAATAACATCGTCCTCGGAGAGGGCCGATCCACCTTCGCAGTTGCCGAAGCAGTTGCGCATGTTAAAAGCTATTCATGCTGCCGTCTCGTAGCGGCCGCTCGATCAACCGTAGCTGGCTGCGTTCGCTCTCGATCTTGCTCTTGTCGATCTTGCTATCGATCGCGCCGGTTTTTGCTCAGACCAAAGGCAGCAAAAAAGGCAAGTTCGTCAAACCACGCGGGACGCCATCGCCGGGTCAAAGTCTGACCAACATTCCGCTGCCGGTTGGCCATGAAGCGAAGGGCCTGGTGCTGCCGGATTTCGCGGCCGACGGTCATTTGGTCGGAAAATTCGCCGCCAAAACGGCGCGCCGAACCGACGAGGGCCACGTCGGCTTTGAGGACCTGGAGATTGTGACTTACACGCCGGAGAATCAGCTTGATCTGCAAATCACCATGCACACCGGGGTGCTCGATTTGAACACGCGTGTCCTGAGCTCAAACGAGCGCACATTCATCAAGCGCACCGATTTCAACATCGAAGGCGATTCGGTCCGGTTCGACACCGAAAAGCGCACGAGCCGTTTGATTGGTAACGTCAAGATGGTGGTCTCATCCCAATCGCAGCTGATTCAAAAAGAGGACTAATGAAAAAGCTGGCCGGGATGGTTCTACTCGTTTGTGCAATGGCCGCGGCTCAGCTGCATGCTCAAGCTGCGGCCGCATCGTCGCCGTTGGTGGCTGCGCCTGGGAAGGACAAGACCGCCAAAGAGAAAAAGAAATCTGCCGCCAGTAATCCATTCCAACTGGACAACAAAACTGCCTCGAACGAACCGACCACGACGGAGATTTATGCCGACGAGGCGTTTTTTGATTCGAATAAAAACATGGGCATTTTCAGCGGCCGCGTGAAAGTGACCGATCCGCGCTTCAATCTGCAATCGGAGAAGTTGACCGTTTACATCAGCAAAGGCGAAAAGCAGGGACTCGAGAAGGCGATCGCCGAAGGCAACGTGGCGGTGGTGCGCGACCGGCCTGATCCCAATGGCGGACCGCCCTCGCGCTCGGTCGGTCGCTCCGACAAAGCGACCTACTTCGCGACGACGGGCGACGTCGAGCTGCAGGGAACCCCGCGCGTGCAGGAAGGAATTAACACGCACGTGGCGACCAGCCCCGACACGGTCATGGTCATCAATCAAAAAGGCGAGCTCAAGACGCACGGCCCGAGTCGGACCGAGATTCGCCAGCCGCCGCCGGGGCAGGAGAGCCCGTCCGCCACGCCCACCGCGACGCCATGATCAGCCAAGCCGCACCATCGGCCGCGACGCAAGCGGCTCCCGCACCCGCTGCCAAGATCGACAATGTTCTTGCCACCGATCAGCTGGTGAAAATTTACGCAGGCCGCGCCGTGGTTAACGGCGTGAACATCACCGCCGGCGCGGGCGAAATCGTGGGATTACTAGGCCCGAATGGCGCCGGCAAAACCACCAGCTTTTACATGATCGTCGGACTCGTTAGGCCAAACAGTGGCCGAGTAATGTTTTGCGGGACCGACGTGACCAATTATCCGATGTACAAGCGTGCCCGCCTCGGCATGGGTTATCTGCCGCAGGAAGAATCGATCTTTCGCAAAATGACGGTCGAGCAAAACATCCTCGCCATTCTGGAGACGCTGCCCTTGAGCAAAGCCGAGCGGCGCAATCGCTGCGACCAGTTGCTGCACCAGTTCGGCATCGAGCGGATCGCGAAAAATCAGGCGTTAACGTTGAGCGGCGGCGAGAAACGCCGACTCACCATTGCGCGCTCGCTTGTGACAAAGCCAAAGCTCCTCATGCTGGACGAGCCCTTCAGCGGCGTCGATCCGATCGCCGTTTACGATGTGCAGCAAATCATCGTTAACCTGCGCAATCTCGGCCTCGCTATTCTCATCACCGACCATAACGTGCGCGAGACCCTCTCGATCGTCGATCGTGCCTACCTGATCTACGAGGGCCGGGTCGAAAGCGAAGGCACGAAAGATTTTCTCATCAACGATCCGATCAGCCGTCAGCTTTATCTCGGCGAACGCTTCAAGATGTAGGCTTTTGTCATTCCGAGCGGAGTCGAGGAATCTCTTACTGTATTGTCCGGTCCTCGCTTCGCTCGCACACAGTTAGAGATGTCTCGACTTCGCTCGACATGACAAAGAAACGAAAGAGAGCGCGCGATTTTTACACCCTCGCGGACTTGCAGAACTGGCCCGAGGCCATGCCCAATGCCCGCCCGCCGATTCGTCTAGGTGTGTTCGGTGATCCCGTCACGCATTCGCTTTCGCCGCAGATGCAGAACGCTGCGCTAAAGAAATGCAAGACCGACATGCAGTATCGCGCTTTTCAAATCGCGCCTGACGAATTGCGGCCGGCGCTCAAATTAATTCGCAAACTCGCTTTTGTCGGAGTCAATCTGACTGTGCCGCATAAAATCGCCGCGCTCGATCTGGTGGATGATGTCGATCCGGCGGCGAGCAAAATCGGCGCAATGAATGTCGTCGCCGTTCGCGACGGAAAATTAATCGGCTTCAACACGGACGGGCTTGGTTTCAGCCGCGCCATTCGTGAAGAGTTCGCGGTCGATTTGCGCGATCTGCGGGTGCTGCTCCTCGGCGCGGGCGGCGGGGCGCGCGCGATTGCGATGCAATGCGCGCTGGAAAATTGCGAGCGCTTCGTGATCGCGAACCGGACGTTTGATAAAGCCAAAAAACTTGCCGATCGACTGAATGAATTCTTTACCGGACCAAAAGTTCTCGGTCCGGTAGCACGGCTGCAAGCGATGCCCTGGGAAGAAGCAGCGTTGCGATTTCAAATCGCAAACATCGATTTGATCGTGAACGCGACACCGCTCGGTTTGAATCGCAGTGATCCGCCACCGCTGGCCGCGCATTTGCTCGCGCCGCATCTGCTCGTTTACGACACAGTTTACATGCCCGACCGAACTCCGTTTGTAGCCGCGGCCGTTGCTGCTGGCGCGCGCGCCGCGAACGGATTGTCGATGTTGCTCCACCAGGGCGCGCTGGCGTTTCAAATCTGGTTCGAACGCGACGCTCCTATCGATGCGATGCGCGATGCGCTCACGTAGGACATCATCTTCAACTTGTCACTTGTCACTCGCCACTGGTCACTCTTGATTGCCGGCGATGGAACGGCCGTCGTGGTGGCTCATGCTGGTAGTGCTGCTGCTCGGACTGCTCTTCCTGCGCGAACCGCGCCTGCGCCGCTACGACGAAAATTTTCTGCGCTGGCTCCTGAAGAATTCGGTCGCGGAAAACGTACAGCCGCCGCTTACGATCGTCGAGATTGGCCACGCTCAAAGGCCGCCGAAGCAAAATGCAGAGCCTGGTTTGGCCGCGGATTTTTTGGGCGGCACTGCGTCAGCCAATTCACCACTCGAAGCGGCGCTGTTTCTGCAAGCGGCACTGCAATTCAAGCCCACCGTCGTCGCGTTTGAACCGATCCTGCAATGGCCGGAGAACGCGCAGGATGAAGAACAGGTTTTTGTCGATCAAGCGATGCGGGTGCCGAAGCTCTTGCTCGCCGCTGAATTGACCGCTACCCCCGACCCCGACGCGCCCGTCGGCGACATCCCGGGTTTTTCGCAAGTGACCGGTCGCCGCGGCGACCTCGTCGAATTTTCCGGAGTCGCGCGCCAGCCGATCGAAGATGTGCGGCTCTTATCGACGCTCGGCTTCGTTAACCTGCCGGGCGATATTGCCGACGACATTCACGTTCCGCTCTTGTTTCAATATCGAGGCGAAGTCATTCCTTCGTTTGCGTTGCAGGCGGTGCTCCTCTGGCTGCGGATCACTCCGGCGGAAGTAAAGATCAAGCTCGGCAAAGAAATCGAGTTGCCTCAGGGCCGAACGATTCCGATCGAAACCGACGGCACGGTCGTGATTAATCCGAACGCGGCGAACGCGGCGCGCCGGCTCAATCTGAACGAGCTGCTGCTGGCCGCGCAGCAGCGTGAGCAAGGCAAACGTGTGCGCACCCTGGACGAGATGCGCGACCAAGTCGTGCTCGCACGCGCAACGGCCGACGCGGCTGACCATGCTGATGTATTCGCGGCCACCATCGCGACCATCCAGACCAATTCGTTTATCCGGCGGGTCAGCTGGATTTTTGATTGCGTGTTGCTGGTGATCGTGTCGGCCATCAGCGGCAGCCTGCGCCGATTTTCGCGCATCGATCTGCTCCTGGGTGCGATTGCCTTTTCAGCCGGCTACTGCCTGATCGCGTTGGGAATCTTAACGCGCTGGTCGATTTGGTTGCCGGGCGTTCTGCCGCTTGGCGCGATCTGGGTGGCGGTGTTGTTCTGTTTTATTTTGCCGAAGCCCAAATTATCGACGCGGACAGTCGCGGTCGCGGCTTCGCCGCCGATTCCTTAGATCGACGAAGCGCAATGGCAGACTCAATCGAGCAAAGAATCGCGCGGCTGCACGCCGCGGGGATTGTCGATCTTCACTTCGACTTGTTGATGGATCTCTACGAAAAGCGCGCTCGGCGCGATGTGCTCGTCACCGATTTTCTCGATGAGTTTCGCGCCGGTGGCGTCGGCGTCATCGGCGCGGCCATTTACATCGAGGGCGACTACCTGCCGCATGCGCTGCGCGTCGGGCTCGATCAAATCGCCCGGCTCTATCGCGAGGTCGAGCAGACGAACGAGTTCGCGATCTGCAAAAGTTGTGACGAAATCATGTGCGCCCGCGGAGCTAACCAGATCGCGCTGCTCATGACCATGGAAGGGGTCGAGCCGCTCGGGACCGACTTGGATCTGCTGCACGTGTTTTACCAACTGGGTGTGCGCTCGATCGGTTTGACCCACGCGCGGCCCAACGCCGCCGCCAGCGGGGCGATCTTTGCCCCGACCGGATCGCCTCGCGACGGGTTGACGAGTTTTGGACGCGATCTGGTTCGCGAATGCGAGTCGTTAGGCGTGATTGTCGATCTTGCCCATATCAACCCCGCCGGGTTCGCGGAAATCCTCGCAATCACGACCAAGCCGCCGATCGTTTCGCACACGAATGCGAGAAAATTTTACGACGTCGAGCGCAACATCAGCGACGAACAGATCAGGATGATCGGCCAGCGCGGCGGAGTCATCGGCATCAATTCCATTCTCGTCAGTCCAAACCGGGACGAGAGCACGCTCGATCGCTACGTCGATCACATCGAGCACGTCGCGGAATTGATCGGCATCGATGGCGTCGGCATCGGGTTCGATTTTTTCGAATTCATCTACGCGCCGTGGCCGGAAACGAAGAAACAAGAGCTCGCGAACAAGTTGACCACGCCCCACTTCATCCCCGATCTGCGCAACCACTCTCACGCGCCCAACCTCATCCGCAAATTGATCGAGCGCGGCTTTAGCGACAGCGATATCGCGCGCATTCTGCGCGAGAATTGGATGCGGATTTTTCGCGAATGGCTCTAGTCCGGTTCAATGCGCCGGCGGCGCAGGCAGAGTCATGCTGTAGGTGATCAGCGCGCAAACGCCGACCATCCCGACCATTGCTACGACAAAGATCACGTCGGCGATGCGCTCGACACGGTGCATGCGGGACAGGCCGCGGGAGCGCAGGGCCCAATAAGAAAGAAGACACGCGACTAGAAACAAGAGCGCGTCGACCGCGAGAAAATCGTCGGCCACCGTGTCGGCCTTACCCAAGGTGATCACGACTCTGATCAGCCCAATCACAGTCAGACAGACGCCGACCATCGCGGAGGACACGGTGAAAATGTGAATGCAGATGTCGTGCTCGAGACTCGAATTCCGATTGTTGCCGTTTCCCCCTGTAGCATTCATCCGGTTCGAACTTAGACCCGGTCGAGAAGCGATTCGTTGGATAAAACTGCCCGCTGCGGTGATATGTTAAAAAACGCGCGGAACCGCAGACCTCGTGAAGTTCATCAATCTTACGCGCCAGACTGAGATCGGCGCGAATTCATATTATCTGGAGCTCGCCGGCAAACGACTGGTGCTGGATTGCGGGATGCATCCAAAAAATCTGGGCGAGGACGCATTGCCGAATTTTGGCGTGCTCAAAGATCGACAATTGGACGCGATCCTGATCTCGCACGGCCATCAGGATCATATCGGGACGGTGCCGGTGTTGATGCGGCGTCAACCGCGGGCGCAGGTGTTCATGACCGAAGCGACGGCGGAGATCGGCAGCACGTTGCTGCACAATTCGGTCAACGTGATGACCCGCCAGCGCGAGGAGCTCGGTCACCCGTTGTATCCACTTTTCACCCACCGCGAGACGGAATCGCGCACAGAGCAGTGGCGGTGGTGTCCGCTGCGCCAACCGATCACGATCGCGGGTGAACGCGTGAGCGCGCGCGATCGTGATGAGCTGACCTTTGAGTTTTTCGATGCCGGCCATGTCCTTGGCTCGGGCGGCATCCTGGTGCGAGCCGCAGGCACGACGATTTTTTATACCGGCGATGTGAACTTCGAAGACCAAACGATCATGTCGGCCGCCGTTTTTCCCGAGGGCAACATCGACATCCTGATCATGGAATGCACCCGCGGCGACCACGCCAAAGCCCCGGATTGGACGCGGACTAGAGAAGAACAGCGGCTCGCTCAGGCGATCGAACACGCTTTCGAACGCGGCGGCTGCGTCCTGATTCCGGTGTTCGCCTTGGGCAAAACACAGGAGGTCCTGGCCATGCTCTGCAAGTTTCGGCAGGAAAAGTTGCTGCGCGATTTCCCGGTTTATATCGGCGGACTGAGCGCAAAGATGACTGAGATTTACGATCGCCGCGCCGGGATGCGCCGGCGCCAACTACCGCGGCTGCAATTGCTGCCGGAGATCGATCCGTTCGTGTTGAATGGACAAAACATTCACGACGCCCCGGCGCGGGCCGGGCGAGTTTATGCCCTCTCCAGCGGAATGATGACGCCAAAAACATTGTCTAATATTTTCGCGCGCCGCATCGTCGAAAACCCGCGGCATTCGATTTTTTTTGTCGGCTATGCCGATCCAGAATCGCCGGCCGGCATTTTACGCGACACGCAATCACGCGGACCGGTAGTGCTCGATCCGGACGAACCAGCGCAGCCGGTGCGCTGTCACATTGAGCAATTTCAGTTCAGCGCCCACGCTTCGCGCGAAGATCTCATCACGTACGCGAAGAAGCTCTCGCCGAAAAAAATTGTGCTCGTCCATGGCGATCCGCCGGCGGTGGAGTGGGTGCGGGCGACGTTAACGACCGATCTGCCAAATTGCGAGCTGATCGTGCCGGCGCCGGGAGCTGAGATTGAACTGTAGCGGCGCTCTCTGAGCGCCGGTTATATTGAAAACGACGGTCGGAGACCGCCGTTACAGCAATGAAGATCGCTTCCTGGAACATCAATTCGTTGCGCAAGCGTCAGGACCGCTTCTTCGCCTGGCTTGACGCTGAGCAGCCGGACATTGTGTGTTTGCAGGAAACCAAATGCCCGGATGACCAATTTCCCGTGCTCGCGTTGCAGGCGATCGGCTATCGCTCCGCCTACCACGGCGAAAAATCTTATAATGGCGTTGCGATTCTTTCGCGAACCGAGCCGCGCGAGGTTTTCTCCTCGATGTGCGATGAAGTAGTCGATCCGCAGGCGCGCGTCCTCTCCGCGAAGATCGACAATTATCTCGTTTACTCGGTCTACGCGCCGAACGGGCAGGCGGTCGGTTCGCCGGCCTATCAATACAAACTCGAATGGTACCGCCGATTGCATGATTGTTTGCGAAAAGAAAACTCCGCCGAGCTCATCGTATGTGGCGATTTCAATGTCGCGCCGGAAGACGTCGACGTTTTCGATCCGGGGCTGTGGCGCGGCGCGATCATGTGTTCCGATGGCGAGCGCGCGGCGTTTAGCAGATTGTGCGCGGCCGGTCTGCGCGACACGCTGCGCTTGCACCACAAAGAAGGCGGCCTCTTCACGTGGTGGGATTATCGGATGCTATCGTTTCAAAAAAATCGCGGCCTGCGCATCGATGCTGTATTGGCGAGCGACGCGCTTGCGAAAAAATGCGTTGCGTCAGGAATCGATCGCGAGATGCGGAAAGGCAAGGACCCCTCCGATCATGCCGTGATTTGGGCGGAGTTTGAGGATTAAGAAAACGCCGAACGCTCAACATCGAACGTCGAATCCCGAACTCTGAGTCTGGGATTGGACGTTCGGCGTTCGGCGTTGGACGTTCGGCGTTAATGCCTAACAGCGGTCTGCGCGTGTCAAATCCGCCGCCGAAGCCAGTTCTGATCTGGGACGGTGAATGCCACTTTTGCCG
>DATDFJ010000231.1:0-2493 GCA_036522675.1 Chthoniobacterales bacterium
CTCGCCGCGTTGCACCGCGCGGGCCGCCCGCTGTTGATGATAACTGAGCAACGATTCGCAACCGTGCGGCCGCGTGCCATCAGGCCGGCCGGTCACTTCCATTTGCAGCACGCCCAGATCTATCCGCAGCTGCAACTTCTCGCGGCCATCGAGCCCGACGATTTTGCGCACCTTGATCGCGCCCGGCTCATGTGGCCAATCTCTCAACAGCGTGTTCAGATCGAGGCTCATCGCAAGGAAAGCATCGGATATTTTGCCTTCGCTTGTCAATAACCTCGCAGACGTGCCTGAAGTCATATTCATAGCGGGAAATGGCGCGGTGGTTGCGAACACTGACGAATGTTTAATCTTGTTCGCGATGGAGCAGGCGATTGGCGCGTTCATCCGCTATCTCGCGGTTGAGCGCGGCCTCTCGGAAAATTACCAGCTTTCCACTCAGCGCTCGCTCACGGGTTTCGCTTGCTGGTGCAAGGCCGAACACAAGATCGACAAGCCGCGCGCGGTCACGTTGTCGATCTTGTCCGAATACCTCGCGGCTCGAAAACGCGCCGGCCTCTCGGCGGCGTCGATCAAGCTGACTATCGTTGCGCTTAAGATTTTCTTTCGGTTCCTCGCCGGCAAACGCCTCATCGGGCGAGATCCAGCCGAAGCGCTCGCGCTGCCCCGGATCGAGCGCTATCTGCCCGAAACGCTCAACGAATTGCAGGTTGAACAACTCATCGAAGCCGTCGACCAAGATGTGCCGCTAGGCCGGCGCGACCGCGCTATGATCGAGCTGCTCTACGCCAGCGGTCTGCGCATTTCCGAGCTGACCGGCGCGCGTCTCGAAAATTTCAATCGCGACGAACGGATCTTGCGCGTCAGGGGCAAAGCGAACAAAACGCGGCTCGTGCCGGTTGGCGGCAAGGCCTGCGCAGCGCTCGCCGCTTACTTGGCCGAGGAACGACCCAAGCTCGTCAAACGCCGCACGGGTAGCGAAATCTTCCTTTCCTCTCGCGGAAGCAAACTGACGACCGCGCGAGTTTGGCAGATCGTCAAAAGCGTTTCGCGCCGGGCCGGTCTCGGGATAAACGTTTATCCTCATTTGCTCCGGCATAGTTTTGCCACCCATTTGCTCGGGAATGGAGCCGATCTGCGCATCATCCAGGAGATGCTCGGACACGCGGATATTTCGACGACGCAGGTTTACACGCACGTTGATCAGCAGCGCTTGAAAGCAGTCCATCGACAATTTCATCCGCGGGCGTGAAGCGGCTGCGGAAAATAATGCGACGGTCGCACAGCGCCGCTACAATCGTTTGCCAATGAAACGGCTTGCATTGTTTCTGACCATCGGGGTAATCGCGGTTATCGCGCTCGCCTACGCGCTCCGCCTCAGCCGTCAGCCTTCAGCGACAAAAGTAACTTCACTTCTCCCCCAGGACACGATCGCATTTCTGCACGTGCCCGACTTTAACCGCACGCGCGACGAGTGGCGCCGTTCTGACATTTATCAGCTCATCCACGAGCCCGCTGTCGAACAACTCCTGCGCAAGCCGCTCGATCGACTTCAAAAACGCAACAGCCAAGCTCCAATATTTCGCGATCTGGAGCAGGTTGGCGCGAAGGACATTTTCATTGCCGTTACCTCCATCGCGGCACGCAACGGGAGTTTTATTGCTGGTTTTCGGTTCCGTGGAAATCGTGAGGCCGCAGCGGCCATTATCAACAAATGGCAGGCGCAGTTTTTGAAGAAAAGCGCGAACGCGAAAGAGGAGAAGATCGCCTACGGGCAGCACCAGATCGAAGTCGCGGTCGCGCCGACTTTCACATTGGCGACAACGTATGACGGGCAATGGTTTTTCGCATCCAACGAGATAGACAGGCTCAAAGAGCTTCTCGATCGCGCTGATGGCCGGCCGCCGGGGGGAACAACGCAATCTCCCGGAGGACAAGATCGACAATCATCACTCCAGTCGAGCAACGCCTTTCGCGCAGCGATGGCTCACATGCCCTTGGATTACGCCGCGCTTGTCTATCTGCAGCCGAAAATGATCGCCGATAGACTTGCGGCAGTCCGCGCCTCGGACGTTCAAATTGCCGCCGCCAATGAGGCGCGGCTGCGGCGGATAAACAGCATCTGCGGCAGCACACGGTTCGAGCGCGGCAAGATGCATGACGTTCTCTTCACTGGTATGGATCGGCCACAACCAAACGCAGCCGTGACGCGCTCCTCCGCGGCACTCGGCAGCGCCGACACGTTTCTTTATCTCACCACTTTGGTCGACGCGAACAACTGGACCGGGTTGGGCGCGGCTGCCGGCTTGACGCCGGTCGCGGGCTGGCTGGACAAATTTCTGCACGGACTCGCGGCGCACGGCGTCACCACCGCTGATTGGAACACCGCTTTCGGCCCGGAGTTGTCTTCGTTGGCCGACTGGCCGGAGAGCGCGCACTGGCCATCCTTTGTCCTTGCCGTCCCAGTGAAGGACCGCGGTCGCGCAAATCAGCTCG
>DATDFJ010000232.1:0-6193 GCA_036522675.1 Chthoniobacterales bacterium
CTGATCCGAATGCGTGATTTCCACGAACACGTCTTCCAACGTCGCGCGGCGCTGCGATAGTTCGCGCAACGTCCAGCGACGTGCGGTCGCCAGACGGAAAATCTCTTCTCGCACATCGAGCCCGGATTCGACGCGTAACGAGAAAATTTTCCAATCGCCGTCGGCGTCGCTCACGACGTCGCGTACCCCGGAAATTTTTTTCAATTCTTCCACGCCATTATCACTGCCGGTCTTCGCTTCGACCACGACGCCACCGGCCTGACGAATCTGCCCGAGCAAATTCTCGGGCGTGTCGCAGGCCTCGATTCGCCCCTTGTGAATGATGATGACGCGGCTGCAGGTCATCTCCACTTCGGGAAGGATGTGGGTCGAAAGCAGAATCGTGTGTTGTTTTCCGAGATTTTTGATCAACTCGCGCACCTGCCGGATTTGATTCGGGTCGAGGCCGATGGTCGGTTCGTCGAGAATAAGCAGGTCGGGCTCATGCAGGAGCGCATCGGCCAAGCCGACACGTTGGCGGTATCCTTTTGAAAGCGCGCCGATCAATTTGTTCTCGACGTCCTTGAGGCCGCAAAGTTCCTTGACGTCGCCGACGCGCTCGGCCACGCGGCGGTGCGGCACGCTTTTGAGCGCAGCGCGATAGTCGAGATACTCCGTGACCCGCATGTCGCTGTAGAGCGGCACGTTTTCTGGCATGTAACCGAGATGCGCCCGCGCTTGCAACGATTGCTCGAAGACATCGAACCCCGCGATGGATGCGCGGCCGGAGGTCGCGGGCATGAATCCGGCAAGGATGCGCATGGTGGTGGTTTTGCCGGCACCGTTCGGCCCGAGAAAACCCATGATCTCGCCCTGGCCGACCTCGAAGTTCAAATCTCGGATCGCCGTCTGGCCGGCGTAACGCTTGGTCAGATTTTCAACCTTAATCATCGCAAAATCATTAATCAGACAATCGCGGCCTAATCGCGTTGTCTAATTTTTTTCGCTTGTCAACGGGCGGTGACGCTCACCGTCTCGGCGTGTTGAATTGAGCCGTCGGCGCGGATGACACCGACAGTAAGATCGATACTCGCGCCACTCCGGGCGGATTTTAAGAGCCGCTCGGCCTGATCGACCGAATTCACGTCGTGGTTGGCCACGCGGTAAAGGACAAGGCCGCGCTCAATCCCGACTTCATCCGCCGGGCCATCGGGCTCGACGGCGGCAATGAGCACGCCGCGGCCGCGCGCGTACCCGAGCGCGGCGCTCAAGTCATCGCTCAGATTTTGCAACTGCAGGCCAAGCAGGCGCTCGGCGTTCGAGGCTCCGGTTTCGTCACCGGTGGGCGGGCTTTTCCCTCCGGGATGCTTCTCCGCATAAGTCTTAAACTTGTTGATGCTGTCGCGAACGATGTCGGCGGGAATGGCGAACCCGAGGCCTTGTGTAGGGACACCCTGCGGCGTGAACGCCATTTTCGCCGAGCTAATGCCGACCAGCCGGCCGGAAATATCAATCACCGGACCGCCGCTGTTCCCCGGATTAATCGCCGCATCTGTTTGAACAAGATTTTTGTAATCGATGTTGTCGATGCTGATGTCGCGCTTGGTCGCGCTGAGCACGCCGCGGCTGATCGAGCTGCCGTAACCGACCGCGTTCCCGACCACTATGACCGTTTCACCTAACAAGTTGGGCGAAACATTCTCGAGGCTGATAAACGGGAAGGGCCCTTGAGCGTCGATTTTGATGAAGGCCAGGTCGGTCTTGTCGTCGCCGGTGATGTAATGCGCGCTGTAGTTCTTCCCGTCGTTCGTTGTCACTTTGATTTTGAGATCGGCGGCCCGCTCGACCACGTGCTGGTTTGTCACGATGTGACCGTCCGCATCGACAATGAAGCCCGAGCCGAGACTCTGGACTGTCTGGCGAATCTCCCGCGGACGCGCGCGATAATTGCCGAAGAACTGCGCATACAAATCTTCAAACGGATCGCGCACCGTGTGGCGCACCACGCGCTCCGTATTGATGTTCACCACCGCCGGCAAAACTTTCGCCACTGCCAGTACGGCCGGCTCGGAAGCAGGATCCGCTTGCGCGAAGCAAGATGTCGACCTTGCGAAGACCGCGAGAAGAACAATAGGCGCCCAAATACTCCGGCGTCGCGCTTTCACGTTCCGGAGCCTCCCAACTGGGCGAGGATTTCGTTTGGAATCAGATGACGCATTTCCGGATGTGTTTCGGCGATGCGAATGAGATCGAGTTCATCTTTTTTTCGTTTGCTCACCCGGCGCGCTGCTTATTGTGATCTAAAATGCTCACGACATCCGAAAAATCGGTCGTCCCGCCATTTGTGATCGATTCATAAACTTCGGCAGCCGTCATGCGCTGCAAGTAACGAGGCAGCGTCTGGCACTGTCAACTTGCCGCACGAATCATCACGCGCAGATTAAACTTGTCATGCGCACTTCAATTGCCGCTCGGGCAAACCTCGAGTTGATCGACGAGAATTACGAACGGTGGCAGGACGATCCGCGTTCGGTCGATTCGAGTTGGTCGGCTTTTTTTGAAGGCTTCGAGCTCGGCAATGTGCCGGAGAAAGACGGAGCAGTAACGGCTGCGCGAGATGGGCAGCTGCAAACGCGCGTCGACGGGCTCATCTATGCCTATCGCACGCTCGGTCACACGATCGCGCGCGTGAACCCGCTCGCGGAAGCGCGCCCGCAGAATCCGATGCTCTCACTCCGCGAGCTCGGGTTTAGTGACAAGGATCTCGATCTTGCCGTTTCATCGAAATTCTTCCTCGACAACGAGCAGATGAGCTTGCGCGAGATGATCGCCCGGCTGGAGAAAATTTACGCGGGCTCGATTGGCGCCGAGTTCATGCACATTCAAAACAATCGCATCCGCAATTGGGTTCGGTATCGGCTCGAGTCGCGCCCGGACAAATATTCGACTGCGCGCCAGGTGCAGGTTGCGCTGCTCCGCGCGCTCATGGAAGCAGAATCGTTCGAACTTTTTCTGCACTCGCGCTACGTCGGCCAAAAACGCTTCTCGTTGCAGGGCGCGGAATCGCTCATGGTGATTCTCGACACCATCCTGCACCGATGCCCCGGCGGCGGTGTGGAAGAAATTTGCATGGGCATGGCGCACCGTGGCCGGCTCAATGTGCTCGCGAATTTTTTGAAAAAATCTCTCCGCGTCATCTTCACCGAGTTCAGCGAGAACTACATTCCCGAGCTGGTGGCGGGAGATGGCGACGTGAAATATCACCTCGGCTATCGCACAGTTCGAAAACTCGCATCCGGCGCGCAGATCGAGATTCGACTGGCCGCCAACCCGAGTCATCTCGAAGCCGTGAATCCGATCGTGGAAGGAACAGCTCGGGCGCGGCAACGGATCCGCGGGGACACCGAGCGGCGTAAAAAAGTTCTGCCGCTTCTCATCCACGGCGATGCCGCATTCGCGGGGCAGGGGATCGTTGCCGAGACATTGAACATGTCTCAGCTCGACGGCTACGGCACCGGCGGCACCGTTCACGTGATCGTGAATAATCAGATCGGCTTTACCACGCTGCCAAAGGATGCGCGCTCGTCCATGTACGCGAGCGACGTGGCCAAGATGATCGAGGCGCCGGTCTTTCATGTGAACGGCGACGATCCGCTCGCGGTGTTTTTCACGAGCCAACTTGCGCTCGAGTTTCGCCAGGAGTTTGGGCGCGACGTCGTGATCGACATGTATTGCTATCGTCGCTACGGCCATAATGAAGGCGACGAGCCGGCGTTCACTCAGCCCGATCTCTACGCCAAGATCGACAAGCGCCCATCCGTTACCCAGCTCTACAAACGCGAGCTCCTCGAATCGGAAGCGTTGAGCGACGACGACGCGGCTTCCCTCGAAACAGAAATGGATCTGCGCCTCGAAATGGCGCTCGATACCGTCAAAGCGCTCGAGAAAGAAAAGCGCGGCAAACAGGCAAGATTTCGCGAATCAACCGCGGTGTTTCAGCCGCGCTACAGCGATGAATCGGAACCCACCGCGATCAGCGAACAAACTCTCAAGCACATTGTCGACGGCCTCACGCGCGTTCCGGAAGGCTTCAATCTCCAGCCAAAGATCAAACGCATCATCCTCGAACATCAGCGCAAAGTCTTCGAGGCGGGCGGTCCGTACGAATGGCATTACGCCGAAGCCCTCGCTTTCGGTTCGCTCCTGCTCGAAGGAACGCCGGTGCGGTTGTCCGGCCAGGACAGCTCACGCGGCACCTTTAGCACGCGGCACTCGGTTCTTTACGACGCCAAAACGGGCGAGTCTTACATTCCGCTCAAACATCTGGCTGAAAACCAGGCGCCGATCTGTGTTTACAACAGTCTGCTCTCAGAAGCAGCCGTGCTCGGGTTCGACTACGGTTACTCGCTCGATTATCCCGACATGTTGTGTCTGTGGGAAGCGCAGTTCGGCGATTTCGCCAATTGCGCCCAGACCATCATCGATCAGTTCATTGTCTCGGCCGAATCAAAATGGCAACGCCCGAGCGGGATCGTTTTGCTCTTGCCACACGGTTACGAAGGCCAGGGACCGGAACATTCCAGCGCTCGGCTTGAGCGCTTCCTGCAGGCGTGCGCCGAGGAGAACATCCAGGTCTGCAATCTCACAACGGCTGCGCAATATTTTCACGTCCTGCGCCGCCAGATGAAGCGCAATTTCATCAAGCCGCTCATCATCATGACGCCGAAAAGTCTGTTGCGCGCGAAACACGCTTCATCGATGGCGGACGAATTCACGCACGGCCGCTTTCATGAAATTCTGAGCGCGCCCGAAGTCGGGCCTCCGAATAAGATGAGGCGTGTCATTTTTTGCTCGGGCAAAGTTTACTACGACCTGCTCAATTACCGCGCCGAACGCAAGATCGACAATGCCGCAATCATTCGCATCGAGCAGCTCTATCCCTTTGCCGAAAACAAGCTGCGTGAAATGCTCAAGCCGTTCGCTAAAAGCGCGAAGTTCGTCTGGTGCCAGGAAGAACCGCAAAACATGGGTGCGTGGAGTTTCATTGAGCCGCGGTTGCGCACGGCCTTTTGCAGTGAGATCGGCTACGCCGGCCGGGATGCCAGCGCTAGCCCGGCCGTCGGCTCGCTCGCCCGGCACAAACGCGAGCAAGCTGCGCTCGTGGCGGACGCATTTTCCATCTGACCGATTGGCGACCGCCGGGCGCGCCGCGGTTGACTTAAGATGCCCGTCCCGCGACGCTGAGTTGAACCATGCCGATTGAAGTAAAAATTCCCGCTGTCGGTGAATCCATCTCCAGTGGCGTCGTTTCAGTCTGGCACAAAAAATCCGGCGACTTTGTGGAGGCCGGCGACCCGCTCTTTACCCTCGAGACCGATAAAGTCTCAACCGAGATCACGGCCGAAAAAGCCGGCGTGCTCGACGCGCTCGTGCCCGAAGGTCAGGAAGTAAAAATTGGCGAGGTGGTCGCCACCATCGACGATTCAAAAGAAGCGCCAGCAGAAGCACCGAAGGAAACTCCGAAAAAGCAAGAGACTGAGGAGAAGAAAGCATCTGTCGCCGCGGTCGCTGATCGCGCTCCGGCATCAACGCCGCCGGCTACGGCGCAGCTCTCGCCCGCGGTCCGCCGCATTGTCGAAGAAGAACATCTCCAGCCGGAGAAGATTACGGGCACCGGAAAGGATGGCCGTCTCACCAAAGGCGACGTGCTATCCGCCGCAGGAAATCGAGCATCTGTAGGGGACGCTGCGAGCGTCCCAGGGAAGCCAACCGCTTCGCCTACAGATCAGAAGAAAATGACGGAAGATCGGACATCAGCTGATGGTCGGGTCATGCGCAAACGCATGTCGCCGTTGCGACGAAAGATCGCCGCGCAATTGGTGATGTCGCAGCAAACCACGGCGACTCTGACAACCTTTAACGAATGCGACATGACCGCGGTGCAGCAGTTACGCACCAAGTCGCAGGAGGAATTCACGAAAAAGCACGGCGTCAAACTCGGTCTCATGTCCTTCTTCATCAAAGCAGCGGTCGAAGCGCTCAAAGCCGTACCGGTGGTCAACGGCCGTATCGAGGGCGAAGATTTCATCCAGAACAATTTCCACGACATTGGTGTGGCCGTCGGGACCGAGCGCGGTCTCATCGTCCCGGTGATCCGCGACGCCGACCAAAAGAATTTCGCCGAGCTCGAGCGCGAGATCGCCGATTACGCAGC
>DATDFJ010000233.1:0-12185 GCA_036522675.1 Chthoniobacterales bacterium
TCGGCGTTGAGCGTTCGGCGTTTTCTGCTTTAATTACGCGCTCACCTTAATCGGGGCGTGTTTTGCGCGGCTGGGTAGCTCAGTTGGTAGAGCAGCGGACTGAAAATCCGCGTGTCGCCGGTTCGATTCCGGCCCCAGCCATCTCACTCATTCTCTGTCTCGGTTTCCTCACCTTCGGCAGCCGATTCCGGCTTTCTCCCCTGCCAACTCTTGATCGTGTCTGAAGCGAATGTCGTGATGGCGGTGACGATGCTGTCAGAAATAAACCCGGTTGCGAATGCGACGAGCACCAACACCGGTTCCGCAATATCGGTTGCAATCATCTGCAGCAGGTAATAAACCGCGATGGCTAAGAACGGCGCGGAAATCAGGCCCATGTACGTATCAATCAGATCCTTGCGAATTCCCGAAACAGTTGCAATTCCTTCCTGCGTTTTCACTTGCGTTTCGCCGCTGCCGAAAGCTGCCGCGGGTGCGCGAAGGGCAGCCGAGACCATGCTCTGAGTTTCTCGAGGCAAGGCTTGGATGTCGTGCTGCTTCTGAATATCTGGCACTTTCTTTGTCATGTTTATCCCAGCGCCTAAGGTAGCTAGAATTATCACATAGAACGGCACCGCTAATCCGCCTCGTACCATGTCAAAGCCAGGGGTCGGCCGAATTTCATCTTGTACGCCTCCTTCAGGGGGCGTTGGCGAGGGCTGAGGTGTTGCAGCGGCAGGGGGCGACGTCGATACGCCTCCGGCCGGCCGCTCAGCTTCGGGTGGTGTCCTCACTTCCTTCTCTACATCGTTTTTTTTGGGCCACCGGGCAACTGCGCCGCCTAAATTAACTAGCCACTGCGGATGCTTCACTCCTCGCGCTGTGCCTTTGATTAGTCCGACAGGTGCTTCCTCCATCATTTCGACGGCATACTGGCTTTTTGACACCCAGATAATTGCGCAAATTGGCGCTGCTAGTGACATGAACGTCATTATATACGTAATCGAAAAAAGCATTCGCGCCTTGCGCCTCGTAAGATCGCCAGTAAATAGCGTGATGAGAAGAATCGCCAATCCCAACGTGATGAAAGCGAACGTCCATCTTGTCCATTTTCCGACTGGCGGAGGATAGTTTAGATACAGTGTTGTGTTAGCTGTGATTGAGGTCGGCGCCGCGCCTTCTTTCTTTGGCGGTTGTTGACCACTGAAGCTAGCAGCGATTCGGAGCGGCTCTTGAGATTGTCTGCCGAAATCGGCGACAACGCCTGAATTGTCCAGAGTCGTGAATGTGCCGCCCTCGGCAACCGGCAATGTGGTGCCGCCCAAATATAAATCGGTTTTCGGATCACCGAACGTTATGTGGACTGCTCCGTTATTCACGGCTGCGCCTTTAAACAGCACAACTCCACTGATGCGTGCGGGTTGGCGTGACACCTCGACGAATACTTGGGCCCGATTGTGCGGCGTAAACCACCAAACTCCGATCCCCACCAGAATTATCATCCAGATAATTCCACCAATTAATGCTGAGTTATCGGATTGCGGTGTTGATCTGGGCTGTACGTTAACTTCAGTTTTTTGTGCGTCGCCTTGCTCTCCGTCACCTTCACCGGGCGCCACAACGTCGGATTCGGGAGTAGATGCAGCCGCTTTTGACGGAGTCGAAGATTCTTGTTCTGCCACGATGTCGAGTTGCTTCCTGGTGCGCGCGCTGCTTCCTGGTGCGCTTGATAAGGATGTTTAGAGATGTCTGCTTTGACGATCCCGTCGGCGGCCTCCATTAGACGACAAGAAGCGGGCAAATGTCAAAATCAATTTACGTACTATCTGCGGTATGCGTACGCCGGGCGATCATCACGTCTAATCTCCTCGACAACAGGGCGTAGCTCAGTTGGCAGAGCAGTGGACTGAAAATCCATGTGCCGGCGGTTCGATTCCGCCCCCAGCCACGCCTCGTAGCTAGTATGCGGCAATGTAGCGCCGAATCGAACTCGCCCAACACTAGCACGAGTCAGTGCTCTAGAGGGAAATCGGTAATCGAATCTTTCCCTTTCGGGGTTTCGCCAACTCAGGCCATTGACGCCATTACTGCGGGCGGATTTAGTCTGCCAACATGCAATTTAAGCGATGGCTTAAGAGGCATCGAATGATAGCTGCGTGTCTTGCGATCTGCACGGTGCTCTTGAATTGGTTTCCGCAATGGGCAGCATCGGTTTGGTCGCTCTTTTCCGGCGAGCCGATGTTCCAATGGCTCGGTGAGCATCACATGCTGCGGCTTACGTTTTCTCCCATCTACGTAACGGGACCGGTTAGCTTTGGACTTCTCGCGATCATTCTTTGGGGCCTTTTTAGCCCAGCTAGAAAGAATAAGGTCCCGCCGGAACCGCAACCGGCCCCGCAATTACGAATGTCGTGTCATCCTAAGATTCCAGGCTGCGTAAAAGAAACTCGTTTTACTCGGGAACGGATACCCACAAACTTTTTTCGGGTCAGGGTAGAGGCAGTTGGGGCGCAATCCATCAAGAACTGCACTGCCATTTTGACAAGTATCGAAAAGGACGGAACGGCACGATGGGGCGGTGATAGCGCCAAAATGACGTTTGCCCAGGGAGAACAACCTGACACATTTGCGAAAACTATACGCAATAAGGCGCCGGAATTTTTCGACGTATTGGCCGTCACATCCAAAGGTGAAATGTTTCCCGGTACTTACGATGCTAATCATGGAAGGTGGTGGCCGTACCACCCCACACTCCCTGAGATATTTTCAGAACATGGTGATTACATCATCGCAGTTGCGGTAAGCGGTGACGATGTTCCGACTGAAACAGCAACTCTGAAATTCAGATGGACGGGAAATTGGCAGACGTCCTCCCTAACCGAAGCCACGTCTTCACGGGTAAAGGAGGAAGACTGAATCCTTATTCCGTCCGCAGCGCCATCATTGGATTGACCTGCGTTGCGCGCCGCGCTGGTAGGAAGCACGCCAGCAAGGCCGCCGCCGCGAGCAGTACGCTCGACGTCACGAGCGCGAACGGATCGCTCGGACTAACTTGATATAAAATTTGCGCGAGTACGCGGCCAGCGGCGAGCGACAACAGCAAACCGACGGCAACCGCGAGCCCGGTTTGCAGCGCGCCTTGCCGCATGATGAGCGCGAACACGTCGCTCCGGTGCGCGCCGAGCGCCATGCGAATGCCGATCTCGCGGGTACGACACGCGACCGCGTAGGCTTTCACGCCGTAAACTCCGACGACCGCGAGAAGCAATGCAATCAATCCGAATGCGCCGAAGAGCGTTGCGCCGAGGCGCACGACCCATAGGCCGACACTCTTCTCCATCAGATCGACCCACGGCACGATGGCGATGATTGGCAGATCGGGATCAATCGCGCGCAAACTCGAGCGCATCGTCGGGATCATGCCCGCGACCGCTTGTCGATCTTGCGTGTTGAAACGCACGTGCAGAAAAACGTTACCGCTGTAGCCCTGCGCGAACGGCACGAACAATCGCCCAGTCGTGGCGACTTCCTCCTGGACGTCGTGACGGTGTGTGTTCACAAGGCCGACGACTTCCATGTCGTTAGGCGAACCGTCGGTCGGCGGCACGGTGAAGCGAACATGCTGCCCGATCGGATCTTCGTTCGGGAAAAGTTTCTTGGCGATGATTTCGTCGATGATCGCAATGCGACGGCCGTCCCTCGTTTCGCATTCGGCTTGAGTGAAATCGCGGCCGCGCAAAACCTTCACGCCGATCGCGTCGAAGTAGCCCGGCAGGGTCGCAGTGAAGAGTGCGCTCGCGCCGACATCGGGCGCTTTCGGGTCGGTCGACAGCGTCGCGCGCGTCGACATGATCCGGCGCGAAGTAGTGAAATTGCCATAGGGCAGCATCGTGCCGACGCCGACGTTCTTTACGCCGGGCAACTCGCGCGTGCGCTCGACGATCGTGTTGATCAAGCGACGTGCATCGACCGGCTCTTTTTTCACCAGGGTGAAATCCAGTTCGGTTACGAGATCACCGGCGGGATTGAACCCGGGATTGAGGCCGGCGGCCTTGAGCGCGCCGCGGAAAAATAATCCGGCCGCGAAGAGCAGCATGAGCGAGAGCGCAATCTGCGCCATCACGGAAATGTGACGTGGCGCGAAGAAGCGACTGAAGCGACCGATGCGGGCCGGTTCGCCCACCTGCTGTTTCAAATCATTCACGAGATCGGCCTTGGTCGCTTTCAGCGCCGGACCGAGACTGAAGAGCATCGTGGCGATGAGACAGAACAGAAATGTCACAGCAATGACGGCGGCATCCGGCGTAAGATCAACAATGAACGAGAAATTCACGTTGCTGAGCAGTGTGCCGAGTGAATGCAGCAGCAGATTGTTGCACCAGAGGCTGAGCACGAGTCCGACAACGCCGCCGCAGATCGCGAGCAAGAATCCTTCGGACAGCAATTGCCTGACAATGCGCCACCGCGATGCACCGAGCGCCAGCCGCAGCGCGATCTCTTTCGTGCGTGAAGTCCCGCGCGCGAGCAGCATGTTCGCGAGGTTCAAACACGCGATGAGCAGGACCGCGCCCGCCATCGCCATGAGCAACGTGCCGATGAGCGTGATTGGCCCGTCGTCCTCGGGCGACGTGCTGAGGCTGAACCGCGACGGTTTTTGAATCTGCACTTCGCGGGTGAATTCCGGGTCAGTCTGCATTGCGTTGAACCGCTGGGAGATCACTGGCAAGCGCGCTTTCGCCGTTTCAATCGTCAGACCGGGCCGCAATCGCGCGGTGAGGTTGAGCGCGTACATCTTCGGATCGTCGAGGCTTCGTTTCGTCTCCGCATCGGCGAATGCCGACCCGAGCTGCGCGCGAATACCGAACGGGACCCAAATGTCCGGCGCGATCAGCGCGCTTGCGCCGCAGAATCCGTCCGGCGCGATCCCGATCACGGTGTAAGGCTGGCCGTTAACCTGCAGCGTAGTGCCGACGAAATCTTTCCGCGCGCCCTGGCGTTTCCAAAACCCGTAACTCGCGACCAGCACCGGAATGTTCGCGTTCGGTTTGCATTCCTCGGCAGTGTAAAAGCGGCCGCGGAATGGCTTTGCGCCCATGAGCGAGAAATAATTTTCCGAGGTGAGAAAGGCGAAGCTGCGCCGCATCTCGTGATCGCGTCCGATCCCGGCGACAGCGAACTCGAGCGCGGCCACGTCAGCAAACAAATCGCCGCCGTGCTCGCGCAGCTCGCGGTATTCGTTGTAGGAAAACGAGCGGTAGTCGTGGTTCGCGTTTTGCCGGCAATTGAAAACGTTGACCACTTCCTGCGGCCGCACCGGCACCATAGGGCGCAGCACCACGCTGTTGATCATCTCGAAAATGGCCGAGTTTACCCCGATGGCCAGCGCCAGCGTCAACACCGCCACGGCCGTGAACGCCGGCGTCTTCACCAATTGCCGGGTTGCGAATTTGAAATCCTGGATCATGAGAAGCTCCTTCGTCGTGTGATGCGGCGAGGGTTTAGTTCGGATTCAAAGCTTGAAGAATTTTTTTTGATTGCGTTTTTCACATGCGACAATAAGATGTCTCATATGAGCGGATCGGCCACGGCGGTTCTGGCGCGCGCGCCTGTGCATCAGCAGATCAAACGGATCCAATCGGGCCTGAGTTTTCGGGCCGTGCAGAATTTGCAGAAGGCGCTCGGCCTGCCGCTGGAGAAAGTGGCGAGCGTGCTGGGGATGTCGCGGGCAACGCTGCACCGGCGAAAAATCCAGGGCAAGATCGACAAGGAAGAATCGGAAAAGCTCGTGCGCTACCAGCGTTTGTTGAAAAAAGCCGAGGAGGTGTTTGGCGACGCACCAAGCGCGCGGCAATGGTTGACGCAGAAGCAAACCGGCCTGGGCGGCGCCGTGCCGCTCGAGTTCGCGAAATCGGAAATCGGCGCCCGTGAAGTGGAGAATTTGCTCGGGCGCATCGAGTACGGCGTTTATTCCTGATGGCCGAGGTCATCGGGTGGAGGATCGTCAAAGACAAACACGCCAAGGTCGCGTTCTCTGGCGAAGGCGCACGGATTTTCGAAGGCCGCTGGAATTCATTGGGCGTGCGGATGGTTTATTGCAGCGAAAACTTGGCGCTGGCCGCGCTGGAAATTGTGGCTCATACGAGGGCGGTCAGAATCAGGGATAAGTTTCGCGCATTCCGAATCGGTTTCGCTCACTCGCTGATGGAGACTGTCGATCTTAAGAAATTGCCGAAAGGCTGGAACGCGCAGCCGCCGGGGCCGGTATCGAAACAGATTGGCGATGACTGGATCAAGTCCGGGCGATCGGCGGTGCTTGCCTTGCCGAGCGTGCTTGTTCCGCTGGAGCGAACTTTCCTCCTCAATCCGAAACATGTCGACTTCGTGAAAATCAAAATCGCCGATGCCGGCGAGTTCGTGCTCGACCGCCGCTTGCGCTAAGATGCGAGCGGCTGATGGCAACGAAATACGACTGGAAAGATGCGGGCGAAGAATGGTCGGAGCCCTGGGGGAGTTCGGAAGCGCAATGGCACGAAGCCATTCTTCCGCGGATTCGCGATTGTTTGCCGGTGGAAACGATTCTCGAAATCGCGTCAGGTTACGGCCGCTGGACGCATTACCTGAAAGATCACTGCCAGAATCTGTGGGCCGTCGATCGCGTGCCTGAATGTGTTGAGGCGTGTCGTCGCCGTTTTGCCGGCGATCCGCGCGTCCATTGCGAGATCAACGATGGCCATTCATTGTCGATCTTGCCGGACGACTCGGTTGATTTCGTGTTTAGCTTCGATTCGTTCGTGCACATCGACCGCGAAATTGTCGACGCGTACCTCGGCGAAATCGGAAGAATACTGAAACCGGGCGGCAAAGGTTTCATTCATCATTCGAATTTCGGCGCGTTTGCTAATTCATTTCGCGAGCGGCTGCCGCGCTGGATAACGAAACCCTTGATCAAGTTAAATATTCTCGACTGGGCGCACCATCGTAATCCGAGCATGAACGCGGAACTCTTTCGCGACTTGTGCGAACAGCACGGGCTGCATTGCGTGAATCAGGAGCTGATCAACTGGCGCGGCCAGCGTTTGATCGACTGCTTGTCGTTGTTCGTGCGCAGCGATTCACGGCAGAAGCCGACGCGGATAATTCGCAATCCAAATTTCATGCGCGAAGCGAGCCGCATCCGCCTCCAAGCTGGATTAGCCAAGCAAAACTAATTCGGTATCGCACATGCCGCTCCGATGGAGCTTTGGTTTGGCTCGAGAATCGGGCTATAAACATTTCGCTCCTGCGGAGCTAAATGGCGCGACGAACTGCCAAGCGCCACAGGCGCGGCATGTTTATAAGACAACGCGCCTGTCGCTGTGTCAGCTCCGGAGGAGCGCTATGTGCGCGCGGTGGGAAAGAGTTTGCGCTTGCTTTGCGTCGCGCGGCCGATAATCGAGAGCCGTCTCGTTGACGTGCCATGGCGCGCAAACCGAACCTGATCATTTTTCTGCCCGACCAGCAGCGGGCGGACACGATTGGCAATCCAAAAGTTCATGCGTCGGCTCTGGGGAAGCTTGCGTCGGAATCGTTCGTGTTTGAGCGCGCGTATGTGACCCACCCGGTGTGCACGCCGTCGCGCTCGTCGCTCATGACGGGGCTCTGGCCGCATACGACGGGCTGCACCAAGAACAGCGTGCCGCTTTCCGATCAGTTTCGTGTTCTGCCGGAGCTGCTCGGCGACAGCGATTATCGCACCGCTTACATGGGCAAATGGCACCTCGGCGCGGAAGGATTTCCGCAGCGCGGGTTTCAGGAATGGATCTCAACTGAGATCGTTGGGCCGTACACTGACTTTCTCATTTCGAACGCGCAAAAGCCGGACAAAAAAGACGGCGGGTTCTCCGAGCTGGCTGTCAGCCGATTGCCGCTCGACTTATCGAAACCGAAGTTTCTCGAGACGCACGCATGCGCGTTCATCCGCAAACATCGGGCCGATCCGTTTCTGCTCGTGGTCGCGTTTGTCGAGCCGCACTCCCCCTACAACGGACCGCTGAACGAGCGGCATCTCTTAAGTGAAATCGAGCTCGATCCGACCGCGACCGAGCCGCTGAGTGAGAACACACCACTCCGCTACCGATTGATGCGGGAATGGCAGCAGTCGGAAGCGGCATTAGATCGACAACGTCATGGGATGCAATACTTCTTCGCGATTACGCCCGACGGATACCGCAGCATCCGGCAACGGTACCTCGGACTGATTACGATGGTTGACCGGAGCATTGCCAGAATTCTCTCCTGCCTGGAAGACGAGGGTGTGGCCGAAGATACGGTGGTCGTTCACACGAGCGATCACGGCGACATGCTTGGCGCGCATCAGCTTTTCGGGAAAGAAGTCATGTTCGAGGAGGCGGTGCGCGTGCCGTGGCTGATTCATCTGCCTGGACAAAGGCGAAATCAACTCATTCGCCAACCAGTCAGCCACATCGATTTCGTCCCGACGCTGCTCGATTTGTTAGGCAAACATCCCGATCTGCCCGGCAAAAGTCTGCTGTCGGTCATGCGCGGCGAAACGGCCGCCGCCGAGAATGTGTTCATCGAGTGGGCGCCGAACCGAATCAAAATCAAAAAACATTCGCGCCTGGCCTGGCGGTGGCGCGCCAAACGCGCGATGGATGAATCGACACGCGCCGTCCTTTCACCCGATGGCTGGAAACTCTGTTTGCGCGACAAGGATTTGAACGAGCTTTACCATCTGAATGATGATCCGTGCGAGCGACAGAATTTGTATGGGCGAGGGGAATGCGCTGCGATCACCACGCGTTTAGCTGATGAGATTCATCGCTGGCAGCAGTCTGTCGGCGATCCGTTGAAAATCTAAGCCCCCCCAGGCGTGATCATCCCGAACGCAGTGAGGGACCTCACCTGAGCTGGCTGAGCGCGCGAAATGTTCGCTGACGCAATCAGCACTTGTGAGATCCCTCGTCGACTGCGCGACTCGGGATGACAGCGCACTTACTTGCCGAACTCGTAGCCAAAGTGGTCGATGTCGACGCGGAATTTTTGCGCGATCAGGTCGCGGGTGCGGGTGTTGTAGTATTCGGTGTAGTGGCGGGGGCGCGGGTTTTCACGCGTGTGGGGCAGAGTTTTTTCGGCGATGCCGAGTTTGTCGGCGATAACGGCCCAGTCTTCATCCAAGCGTTCGAAGCGGCCGATGAAATCTGCGAGCATATTGCCACCGCTATCGACGAACCAATCGAGCTGATATCGATGTGGTGAAGAATGGATGCAGGTGGCGCTGCTGAACTGGATCCAGTCGACGAACTGCTCGAAGGACATTTTGTCTTTCATCTGCATCGGCTCAGTCCGCTCGTAGAGAGAGACGACGCGGTCCCACGGGTTACGGACGAACCCAAATTTGAAGTACGTCTCGAATTGCCGGCGGCCGATGTCGATCTTGCGTTCGCGCGGCAGCAGTTGATAAAGCGCGGCGCGAATCCGGTTGGTGCGTCCGCCGAATCGCGTCCACGAATTTTCCATCAGGGTTTTGATCTCCACGAGACTGAGATGGGGAATGTAGGCTTTGCCAACGATGGCGCGGATGCTGGTTGAACCGGTCTTGGGCACCTCGACGAAGATGCATTTGTGTTTGTGCGAGATCATCGCGAGGCGATCGCCTCTTCGGCTTCGAAGCGATAACCGTGCAGCTCGATCTCTCGGGCGAATACTTGTTCGACGATTCGCCGCTGCGCGTCATTAAAAACCAACTGATAAGGTTTGCGCTCGGTGCGGTACTCCGACTTGGCTCTGACGCCTAACGAGCCATCAAACGGGATGTTCAGCTGCGAAAAGACTTCAGCGAGCTCGGTGTTCAGATGTTCGTAGCGCAGGATTCGATCGACGATAATGTCGCGGCCGGTGCGGTCGGTGTAGCGAGGAAAGTTCACAGGGAACTTGCCGGTTTCGAAATATTGATCGAGTGAGAGCGATCCGGCGCGATGCGCGTGCATATGGTAGTGAGAAAGGACTTTGTCCCATGGGTTTCGTTCCACGGCGAATTTGAAATAGGTGCGCCAGACGCGCGCGCGCACGCGGCTCTTCATGAGCAGAGCGGTCATGTGATTGTAGAACTTCTTCCGCGCGATGAAGTCGCTCCATGCATGGCGCGGCCGGTTCGCTCCGGCCAGAATCTCGGGGAGGGGATTGAAAAGAGCTTTATAGTTGCGCGGCACGTGGCCTTCCACCGGGGGGCCGATCGGTGTGACCACATCGTCGGCGGCGCAGTGCCGCGACAGAAAGACCTCAATGCTGGTGCCGGCGGTCTTGGCCGTTTTGATGAAAATGAACTTGTGTTTGTGGGAAATGATCATCGAGTTAATCGGATGAACGGCCGCGTTCGTCAGTTGCCAGCGACACGATGATCTCGTTTCAAAAGCGGTTTCTGTTCGTTCATATACCAAAAACTGGAGGCAATTCCATCCAAAGCGTGCTCGCCCGTTACTCCGACGACGAGATCACGCGGCGACCCGGGCAGGATGGGATCGAGCGCTTCGGCGTTTCGAATCCCAAATACAAGCTCAAGAAGCATTCGGCGCTGGCCGAGTATCGCGCCGCACTCGGCGACAAGAAATTTGCCCAGCTCTACAAATTCGCGGCGGTGCGCAATCCGTGGGACCGGCTCGTCTCGTTGTACTTTACGCCCATTCGGCAGAAACAATGGGACCGCAAAGCATTCAAGAAAACGATCACGCAAGCGTTGTCGGCGGCGGATCACTTGCGGCTCGACGAGCATGACGCTGATCCGTTCGCTAATGTGAATCGGATCATCCAGTTTGAGCAGCTGGCCGAGGATTTTTCCGCGGTCTGCGCCGACTTGGGTATACCGGCCGAACCATTGCCTCGTTACAACAAATCGGAGCGGCAACATTACTCCCAATATTACGACGACGAGCTGCGCGCGCTGGTGGCGGAACGTTTTGCCCTCGAGATCGCGCGCCTTGGTTATACGTTCGATTGATGACGACGCTCGGACGCACTGACGTGTCATCCTGAGAGAAGCGAAGGACCTCACAGTCGAAGTTTAGAGCACACAAATTCAACAGCGTGATCGCCAGCGCATGTGGGACGTCCCTCGCCATCTGCGCGGCTCGAGATGACAGCGCGAGAACAAACGTCGCGCCTGCGTGGCGAACTAGAGCTTGCCCATGATGATGCGCTCGCCGTTGGGTTGGCGAAACCACTCCGGCAATGCAATCCCCGCGGCGGTGATGCTCTCGTAGCAGTTCTGTGTGATTGCGCCGCGATGGGTACTTTCGCCGAACACGGCATAGTTTTTTTCTGTCACGAACAATCGATGCTCGGCCAGTTTGGGAATGTTGTCCTTTAGTTCGTCCATCGCTTTTGCGGTCGGGATGTCTGCTGGAAGTTGGCTGAAGAGATAGCGAAGCACCTTCGTTTTCAACAGTTGATGCAGCCAGATTTGGAACCAGGCTTTGCGTTCGAGCAGAACTTCTCCCGAAGCGGTAACGGTTCTGCCGGGATAGAGCGCCAGCTTCGGGTTGGTCAAAGTGACCCGGCACCGGCAAAAGAGCAGGCCGCTCATGTCGGTCGAGTGAAGCGCCTCGGAAATGAGGCGCTCGATTTTGTCGACCACGAGTTGGATCGGGTATTTATCGTCGATGCACCAGTAGACCCATTCCTCGTCGTCGAGATCGGAGAGCAATTCCAACATTGTGGCCCTGATCTTCTCCGGGGTTTGGCGAAACTCGAGCCGATCCGTGTCAGCGCCGCGCAGAGTTTGGTAGGGCACGCGGAAGACGAATGGATGATCTGGCCAGAGCGCGGCGTATTGCCGAATCATGTGCTCGGTGATCGCGCGGAACCGGTCGCATGTCAGAACGATCGCCTTCATTATTTGCGAAACATGAACGCAGAGCATCCGGCGTTGCGCAAGATCGACAATCGGCGAAGTCTTCGCAGTGCGTTGCGAGTTGGTATAAACTGCTTGCAAAGTCCACGTGACAACCGCACGCAGCTACTATGAAAACCATTCTACTTTCGTTGTTGGTTCTTCTCACGCTCAGTTTGACCGCGTGTTCGGGCGGCGGAGGCGGCAGCGTCGATCCAAATGCCGGGATGCGGGGCAGTGGCGGCGGAATACATCCGTAGCAGTTTGACTCGTTACACTGCGAAACGGGCAGCGACTTTGGTTAGACGTGCCGCGCGGCCGC
>DATDFJ010000234.1:0-10086 GCA_036522675.1 Chthoniobacterales bacterium
TTTCACGGGTGATGTTCACCATGTGCGCGTGACGAATATGTTTCTTGTTCACGACGTCGGTCATCTGCGCGCGAGCGCGCAGTTCGCCGCGCTGAGACTGCGCCGCGAAAATAGAGACCTGCGATTGCGCAAGATCGTCCAGAACATTCGAAGGCATTTGCGTTAACGGCCGCGTGGCATAGTTCTCTAACAGGAACACGGCGTGCTCGGAGCCGACTTCTTCCACTTCGGCCTGGAGAGCTGCCGCGACCTCGCACGTCGCTTGGTCGGTAATAATGGTTATGCGTTCCTCCGGTTGGAGACGCAGACACACACGGATCGCATTGCGCGCGCCGGGGGCGAGCTCTTCGTCGATTGTGTCGGTAGTTAGTCTGTCGGGCATAAAGACGAACGTCAGGATTACGCGGAAATCGCGTTGCGGCAATATCTCTGGTGACCTCATCGGAGATTATCGTGTTCAGTTTCACCGCCAGGCGACATACTTGATCCGCAGTGGAAAACCCCAAATCCGGACCGAGCGCTTCACCAGTACCTGATTCGGCGGTGACGGTTCCACCGCAACGCGCCGATGAAGTTTTTCTCGAAGGGCCGCGCTCGCGCTTTGATGAGTTCGTCACTCTGCTCCGGGTTATGAAGGATTTTCTGCGCGGATTTCGCGTGCTCCATTTCGTCGGGCCGTGCGTGACCGTGTTCGGATCGGCGCGGGTTAAGATCGACAACCCATATTACGAGCTGGCCCGAAAGGTCGGCGCGGCGATTACGCGGCTCGGATTCACCGTCATGACCGGCGGCGGGCCAGGCATTATGGAAGCGGCCAATCGCGGCGCAAAAGAAGCCGGCGGTCGCTCCGTCGGGTGCAATATCGAGCTGCCGTTCGAGCAACGCCCGAACGCCTACCTCGATCGCTGCGTCACCATGCACTACTTCTTCGTCCGCAAAACATTGCTCGTGAAATATTCCTACGCGTTCGTTGTTCTGCCCGGCGGCGCGGGTACACTCGACGAACTATTCGAAGCGCTCACCCTCATCCAAACCGGGAAGATCAAAAATTTTCCGGTCGTGGTGATGGGCATCGATTACTGGCGTGAATTGACCGGCTTCATCGACAAGATGGTGGCCGCCGGAATGATCAGCCCGTCCGACCTGCAACTGATTTACGCGACCGATTCGGTCGAGGACGCAATCGCTCACATCGAGACGCACGCGATTAAACCCTTCGGACTGCGCCGCGTCACACGCCCGCGCCATTTTCCGTGGCTGGGCGAGCGCAGCCTCCAAAACCTGACTCGCACCTCATAACCATCACTCGACGCTTAGCCCTTCGTAGGTTTCGGCGACGATTTGATCAACCACGGCTTTCATGTCGTGCGTTTCGGCGAACTTGTTCAGTTGCCGGTCGGCGCCGGTGCCTTCACGCATGATTCGCTCGATGTGCGCCATCTCGCGTTGGCTGCCAAGCTCGTTCACTTCAGTCGAGATGAACTCGAGCAGCTCGCCGAGTAAGCTGCGCATCTCGACCTCAGTTTCCCTGCCGAAATCGATCAGTTTACCGTCGATGCCGTAGCGCGCAGCGCGCCAGCGGTTTTCGTCGAGCAAACGCCGTCGATAAACGCGAAAAGTGATGTTTTGCCAGAGGAGCTTATGCAGCTTGGCAATGATCGCCTGAATCAAGGCTGCTATCGCCAGCGTATCCTCGACCCGCGACTGTGCGTCGCAGACGCGCACCTCGAGCGTATCAAAGAACGGATGCAACCGAATGTCCCACCAGATTTTTTTAGGATTGTCGATGCAACCGGTTTTGACCAGCAGCTTGCAAAAATCTTCGTACTCGGAAAGCGATTCGAAGGCGTCGGGAATTCCGGTGCGCGGGAAACGTTCGAACACTTTGAGACGATAACCCTTCAGTCCGGTATCGTGACCGACCCAGAAAGGCGAATTAACCGAGAGAGCGTAGATGTGCGGCAAGAAGTAGCGCGCCTGGTTCATGACGTGAATGGCCATATCGCGATTTGGAATCCCGACGTGGACGTGCAGACCGAAAATCAGATTCGCGCGCGCGACCAATTGCATGTCTTTCACGATCTCCTGATAGCGCTCGCCTTCAGTGATGAGCTGGTCACGCCAGTGGGAGAAGGGGTGCGTGCCAACCGAAGCGATTTTCAATCCGGCTTTGTCAGCGAGGCTGGCCAGCTTACTCCGAAGATCGACAACGTGGGTGCGGGCGTGCTCGATGGAATCGCAAATCTCCGTGCCCAATTCAACAACCGACTGATGCATCTCGGGTTTGATCTGCTCCTTGAGCACAACCTTGCCTCCTTCGAGGATTTCCTGGATGTGCGACTTCAGCTCGCGCGTGTTTGGATCGACAATCGCGAACTCCTCTTCGATCCCGAGCGTAAACCGGTGATGTTGGCTGCTCATCGCGGGTTGCAAATGTTCCTCAAAAACATGCCCCTGTCATGCTGCGCTATAGCCGCAGTCTCTGAGCGTGCGAGTCGCACGGCATTCCGGCAGTCAACGATGCCGGCTAGAGTAATGTCGATCTTGCGCGGAAGTCGGGCGCAAACGCGGCGGAACGCCGAACCGCGGCGCGTCTTGCAAAGGGATTGGGGAATGCGCGCAGCCGCGCGCGCATTCCCGTTATTAAGAGCCTTAGGGCGCGTCCTTAATTGTGATTTGTCCCTTATTAGAGGGCGACACTCTGTAACCGCTCCCCGGTTGAATCTTCATTATCGCTGTCTCGTTGCCTTCCGTGACGTGATCCACCGTCGCCGTGAGGGTCACAGTCGTGGAAGGTTGGCCAGCTGGGATCGTCGCGTGCCCCGGGGTGCCGCTGAGGGTGTAATCGGTTCCGTTGGTAGCGGTGCCGCTCATCGCATAATTGACGGTGAGCGATTGAGACTGAACTGGCGAAACCGAGATCGTGTAATTCGCCGCATTGCCTTCGCGAATCATTTGCGCTTTGCCGCTAACGCCGACCTTTGGCAGCGGAGTAGGTGTCGGCGTTGGCGTCGGCGTCGCGGTCGGCGCCGGTGTGGGCGTTGGCGTTGGAACCGGTGTTGGAGTCGGCGATGGACTCGGTGTCGGCGTTGGTAAATGCGAGCAGTCGCCCGGTCCGGCGTCGTTATTGACGAAGCCGGAGACGGTGCCACTGAACGGCGAGGATACTGCCCCTGAGGTCGGTTCCCCACCCGTCGTGTTCACGACGATCACGAAGTTATGGCCCGCTGGAACGGTGAACGAGTAAGTCGCTGTGCCAACCGTAGTGCCCAGACCAGTGATACCAGTGTCGCCAAGATAATTCGTACTGATGTTAGTCGGATCGTATACCTGATCGTAGGCGACGCTTTCGATGTCGGCCGGACCACCGAGTGCCGCATTGATCGTCACGCTGTAACAACGCGACGCGCCGCTCGTGTTAGTGAAGGTGAACGTCTTATAATAGTGCGTTCCGGGAAAACCGCCTCCCGGGCTCGCCTTACCGCCACAGTCGCTTGGGCGACTGTCGCGGCCGATACGATCGGCCTGCGTGGCATCACTCGTCGTGAGAGTGTAGGTCGGAATGGTTTGATCCGGACCGCCGGCGCACGTCGGGACGGTGAACGGGATCGACTCGCTGCCGCTTGCGTAAGTCAGGTTAAGTGAAAGCGCGATCGGCGTGCCGCAGCTAAAGGTATCGGAGACCGAAATCTTGAACGGCGTCGCATTCGTGCCGCTGGCATCGATGACCATGTCCGGATAGGTGGAATTCCCGTCGACAACCGTGACGCCTGGAGTCGTTGTCGTGAGCGTGGCCGAAATCGCCGTCTCTTTCGCGCAGCCGTTGTTTTTGACGCCGAGGTTCATTTTCACGCATTCGGCCCGGTTGACGATGCCGTTGTTGTTGCCCAGCGAATCGTCAATAGTGAAACCGTTCGCCTCGAGCTTCGATGTGCCAGTCATTTGGAAGTTCTGGGTAACGGTTCCGCCACCTGGCGGGGAGACCGTTGCCGAAGCGGGCGTCGCCGAGGTGCAGTTGCGATTCGCGTCCGCGGCCGTGGCCGTGTAAGTGCCGGCTGGGACGAGAATGGTGTAGACGCCGCTTGCATTGCTCGCGCCCGCGTATCCGTTGTTCAACGACACGGTCACTCCAGAAATCGGAGCCCCTGTTTGCGATGAAGTGATTGTGCCGGTGACTGTGCCCCACGAACCCGCAGCCGAGACGCAGGACGCGAACTTGAAGGCGGCAATCCGGGTCGACCAATTAAAGCCGCCGTTCGTCTTCAAGTATTCGTTAGTATAATAGAAGGTGCACTGGTCAATTGGGTCGAGCGTCATGGAGCTGTAGTCGCCCCAGCGATTCCCCGCGCCTAACTGGGCGCCAATGCCGGCTTGCATTTCCACCTCCGCGCCCATTGTGTTAATAGGATCAGTAGCGAGACGGCCGGTGACATAGGCGCCGGGCTCGACCGTCGTGCTCGACTTGCTGTAGCCGAGCGCAATGTTGCCATCTTTATCCATCGCGATCGAGGGCAGCCATCGGTAGTTAGTATCGATATCGTAGTGCCCGGATTGGAAAAGCACCGGCGTGCTCGTTGAACTTCCGGTATTGCGGAATTCGAACCATTCTACAGCGCCGTGGTTGGCGTCGCTGCTGTCGGAGGGACCACTGGCCAGGAGCGATTCGTGCGGCGTGGCTTGCGTGCCGTTGTTGCGGTAAGCCAACCGATGCATGTAGTGGCCTCCAATGTTATCGAGATAGTCCGTTCCGATCGCCGGTGCAGGCTCCGGCACGCAATCGCGGGGCGGACTGTTGACGCCGCTGATGCACGGCGGATTGCCGAGGCCCCCCATAATGGTAGGACCGGCCGTCACAACCATCGTTGGAGTGGGATCCCACGTCACCGCCACTCGAAACGAG
Source organism: Chthoniobacterales bacterium (assembly GCA_036522675.1). Lineage (GTDB taxonomy): Bacteria > Verrucomicrobiota > Verrucomicrobiia > Chthoniobacterales > UBA10450 > AV17. The sequence continues at coordinate 4,901 of DATDFJ010000234.1, forward strand.
TCGGTTAGTTCCGTGAGCGCGAAGTTAGGACCAAGGACAAACTCTGCCTCGCCCGCAGCTGGAGGAGTTAAACTGTCGAGATCGGCGGGCAGAAATCCGTATTCCGCTCCTAGATCGTGGCTCTGCATGCGGGCCGGTTGACCAGCGATCATTTTCGCCCGCTCGAAAACGTAAAGGCGACCCGTCATAAAGGTGCCAGAAGTGGCGTTGAACACATGTGTGCTCATGTAGTAGCCATCGGGCCATGTCGCCGTGTGGGGATAATCGACGAAGTTCACCGCATCGGTCTGGAAGTCGTAGAGGTAGTATTCTCCCGTCGCGTCCGATGTGGTGGAGACCGCGATGCATTGGTGTGAGTAGTCGGTTTGCCCGCCGCCGACAACGAACTGCGAGATAACCCAGCGACCAGAGAGGATGTCGTAAGAGACAACCGGGTCGCCGTCATTGTGCGACGCGCATAGCCCGCCCAAGGCTTGGAAGAGAGTATTACCGGCGGCGGGCCCGTACAGGAGGGCGCCGGTGGTTTTGTCAAAGACGGCGAAGCTGGTGTTGTTCCATTGCACGTATTGCGTCGAGCCAACGCGGCCATTCACGTCCGGCGGGTTAGCGCCAACGAGAAATCCAGGAAAGCCTTGGCCGATACCCTCGAAGTTGAGGCCGGTCGGAGACGGCGCCGACGCCACTGGTCCCGGTGTAGTTTGGGATGGTCCCGCTGGGCCGCCACTTCGCGTCGCAGTCTTTGGAGGAATCGGTTCCACATAATAATGATTCCTGACTGTCGCTGGATCGATCGGCGGCATGTCCCGCAACTTTCCACTGCGCACCGCCGTGACCGGGCGCAGATTGCGCACCGGGCCGGTATACGGTCCTGCCGGCGCTTGAGTTGTTGCTCCCGGAGGTCGCTCTGCCGGATACTTGTCCAGTTTGACCGCGCCACCTGATTGTGTTCGTGACGCTATCCCGACGCTCGACGCCAGCCGCGTGAGCCAGTGGGACGAACGAACCGTTTGGGCGTTGTTGTTGTTGTTGTCGGCCTGCGCGAGCGCTCCGACCGCGAACAAAGTGAATATTCCTGCGGCGAGGCACAGGAGAGATGCGATAAGCGTGCGTAAGTTGAAAAAAGCGGTGTGGCGGATTTTTTTTATTTTCATGGTTACGGATCTCGGCGGCGAATCACAAACCGTTCATCTGCCGATGGTGTGAAACGCCAAATTTTCTTCTTTTCGTTTTGGGACAACCATCCGGCTGTATCATTTTCCGGTGCGCGCGTCAAAAGTTTGTCTCCCGAAGGACCCAACCGCAGGCAGCGTTCAGCGCATCCCGCTGTCGGCAGTCCAGTTCACCTTGGTCATCTGGCCGGCGACGACATCAGCCTCGAAACGCCAGCGACCAATCCCTGGAGGTGCGTCTTCTCTCACGATGACGTAATGGCCAGGTGGTAACGCGACTTGGAAGCCACCCTCGCCATCCGTCGTGAACGTCTTTACCGTCGCATCGCCGACTTTGATCGCGAACTGCGCATTACGCACCGGCGCAACACTCGGCTCCTCACCTTTCCTGATCGGTCCCGGGCGAATCGGTGAGACGACAATCGTGCCTTCTATTCCGCTGCTCCCGGGAAGCGGCATTTCTGCCACGGCTGCCATAGAAAAGAGCGCGACAAGCGTCGCTCCGATAATCTGGATGGACACGCGAGCCATCCGCCAATATCGCGCGTCGGCTGATAAACACGAGAACACCATCCGACATCCCGGTCCGCCAATCGGCCCTCATGCGAAACGCGCGCGATCAAATGATGTCGATCTTACGCCAGCTTGCCTAACGAGCGCGTGGCAGTTTGACCTCAGGATCTTACGGACTATCGATGACGGAAGCCGTTGCTTGTTTCTGGTTCCCGAGCTTGTAACCAACGCCGGGTTGCAGCGTCATGGTCGCTGTCTCGGTGCCTTCGGTCACGTGGTCTGTGATTGCAGTCAGCGTAACGGTAGCTGAGGATTGTCCGGCCGGGATGGTCACCTGCCCTGGCGTCCCGCTTAGTGTATAATCGGGGCCCTGACCCGCAGTCCCGCTCATCGCGTAGCCGACAGTCGTATTCCGAGACACTGCCGCTGAAGCATGAACAGTGTAAGTGGCAGTCTTTCCTTCTTTGATCTGCATTGGCGACACGTTGACCGTGACTTTTATCGCCGGTCTGGGAGTCGGGGTAGGACTTGGAGTAGGAGTAGCTGTCGGCTGCGGGGTAGGTGTAGGAGTTGGTGTCGGTGTCGGCGTTGCTGTCGGCTGCGGAGTCGGTGTTGCCGTGGGATGCGGCGAAGGAGTTGGAGTCGGTGTCGGGACGACACACGAAAGGTAGCGGACAAGAGCTATGTCGGTGGTTGAGCCGTCAGAGGTGGCACCGGCTACGACGATTTTACCATCACTCTGAATTGCCGCAGCGTATCCGTCGTCGGTGCTACTGCCGATGGGTGTGATCACTTTACCGGTGCCATCAACCGAAGTGTCCAGCGATCCATCGTTGTTGTAGCGAACCAAGGTAACGTCGTTATCTGAGCCATTGTTGCTCGAACCGGCCACGATGATTTTGCCATCATTTTGGATCGCCAGCGCTCGCGCAACGTCATCGCCGCTGCCGATGGAAGTAGTCACTTTGCCGGTGCCATTAAAGGCCGTGTCCAAGGACCCATTGCTGTTGTAGCGGACAAGGGCAACGTCCTCATCAGAGCCGTTGTTGCTCGAGCCAGCTATGACGATCTTGCCGTCGCTCTGGATCGCGACCGACTCTCCAGCGTCGTCGCTGCTGCCAACTGGGGTAACGACTTTGCCGGTGCCATTGAACGAACTGTCCAATGATCCATCGCTGTTATAGCGGACTACCGCAACGTCATTATCCGAGCCATTATAACTGTAACCGGCGACAACGAGTTTGCCATCGCTTTGAATCGCGACCGATTGTCCTATATCGTCGCTGCTGCCTATTGCCGTGGTCACTTTACCGGTGCCGTTGAACGAAGTGTCCAACGACCCATTACTGGTGTAGCGCACGACGGCGACGTCGTAATTTGAGCCGTTGTAGCTGTAACCGGCCACGACGATTTTGCCATCGCTTTGAATCGCTACCGATTGCCCGAAGTCATCACTGCTGCCAACGGCCGTAGTCACGGTCCCCGTTAAACCAAACATACCGTCTAGAGCCCCATTGGTGTTGTAGCGGGCAACGGCAAAGTCGTAATTAGATATGTTTAAGCTGGAACCGCCCACGACGATTTTGCCATCGCTTTGGATCGCCATTGACTGTCCAATAGCATCCATGCCGATGAACGTTATCACTTTACCGGTGGAACCAAACGATGTGTCCAAAGAGCCACTGTTGTTGTAGCGCACAACCGCGAAACTATTGGCCCCCCCTGAAAAGCCATAACCGGCCGCGACGATTTTGCCGTCGCTCTGGGTCGCCACAGAGTAGGCCGATTCATCGTGACCGCCGAAATTCGTGGTCGCTTTGCCCGTGCCATTAAAAGAAGTGTCCAACGATGCATCGCTATTGTAGCGAACAATGGCAAAGTCATAGCTTGAGCCTGCGCTATCGCCAGCCACGACGATCTTGCCGTCGCTCTGCATCGCCACAGCGTATCCATCGTCATAGTTGCTGCCAATGGCTGTGGTCACTTTGCCTGTGCCATTGAACGAAGTGTCTAACGATCCATCGTTATTGTAGCGAACAACGGCAAAGTCCGGGTAGACGTTGTAGCTGTAGCCAGCCACGACGATTTTGCCATCGCCCTGAATCGTCACGGAGGACGCGTCATCATAGAAGGTGCCGATGGCAGTGGTCACTTTGCCCGTGCCATTGAACGAAGTGTCCAAAGACCCATCGCTATTGTAGCGAACGAGGGCAAAGTCATCGTAAGTACTCGAACCGTTGGACGTCGAACCGGCCACGACGATTTTGCCATCGTTTTGGATTGCCACGGACTGCCCAGGCTCAGCGCTGTTACCGATGTGGGTGGTCACTTTGCCCGTGCCATTCAGCGAGGTATCCAAAGAGCCGTCGCTGTTGTAGCGGACAAGAGCAAAGTCCCAAGTTGTACCGTTGTAGCTGTCACCGGACAGGACGATTTTGCCATCGGCCTGGATCGCCACAGACCGACCCTCGTCACTGCCGCTGCCGATTGGGGTGGTGACTTTGCCCGTACCATTCAGCGAAGTATCTAAGGAACCATCCGTGTTGTAGCGGACAAGGGCGAAGTCCCAGCCTGACCCTATGTAACTTTCACCAGCCACGACGATTTTGCCATCGCTCTGGATCGCCACAGAGTATGCCTGGTCGTGGTTGCCGCTAATGTCCGTGATGACTATGCCTGTGCCATTAAATGAAGTGTCCAGGGAACCGTCGCTGTTGTAGCGGACAACAACAAAATCGGCATACGCGTGGTCGATATAGCTATAACCGGCGACAACGATTTTACCATCGCCCTGGATCGCCACAGAGTATGCCAGATCACCTCCACCGTCGCTGATGTCCGTGCTCACTTTGCCGGTGCCGTTAAACGAAGTGTCCAATGAACCGTCGGTGTTGTAGCGGACGACGGCAAAGTCGTTGTCGCTTTGACCCGCCTCGACGATTTTCCCATCGGCCTGGATCGCCACAGACCGTCCAACGTCATACCGCTCCGAGATGGGGGTGGTGACTATGCCCGTGCCATTAAATGACGTGTCCAAAGAGCCCGGTTGACACTCTACCTGAGACGTCACAGCGAAAGCGCCGCGGCGGGCAATCAATGCACTAACTACGAGAACCAGCAGGATGAAAATCATGCCGGCACTACGGGAATAACGAGCCTTTCGCGCACGAATGAATCGAGTCAGAGCAGGTCGCGACAGCAGGATTGGAGGGAACAATTTCATATTTTTTGCCAGGAAGGGTCGGGCCAGTGCCTTCGCGCGCTAGTGCGCGAACGCATGCCAGAGCCAAAGGGTCGTGTCCGTTTTGAGGGGGAGAAAACTAGTATCGACGGCCGACATATCGGCGCACTACTAGCAGGTCGCATAGAAACGTCAAAGTTTTTTTACGCGATATAGCGGATTTATCACGGCCCTCGGTCGGTAAAAACAAGGCCGGTTCCAGCGCTGCGGGGTCAACAACGCCAATTCAGACTGTCGATCTTATGCGAGCTCGCCCAGGAAGC
>DATDFJ010000235.1:0-7903 GCA_036522675.1 Chthoniobacterales bacterium
CAGCTTAGCAAAAACATGCGCCTCTTGATGAAGTACACTTACTTCGATTACCGCGACACGACCTTCGGCGGGCACAACAATTACCAGGCGCACTCGATTTATTCCGGACTTCAGTATCGTTTTTGATCCATCAGCAATCAGAAAAGGAATCGTTCTATGAAAACAATCGTCGCCTCCGTGGTCAGCCTCCTTGCCGCCGCCATCGTATCTGCTCGCGCGGGCGACGCAAAAGCGCTTTGGGACGCAAATTGCGCGCAATGCCATGGCGCGAATGGCAATGCCAACACGAAAATGGGCAAACAAGTCGGCGCGAAAGACCTGACCGACGCCAAGGTGCAGGCTTCATTCACTGACGCTCAGGCGACCACCGCGATCAGAGACGGGGTGAAAGAAAACGGCAAGACCACAATGAAAGCGTTTGGCGGCAAACTTTCCGACGACGACATCAAAGCGCTCGTGGCCTACGTGCGCACGCTCAAGAAATAACCGAACCTCAAGGCATTTTCCTGGCTCGATTGCCACAGCGGCGATTCGCGGAAATAATTTCAGCCGATGAACCGCTGCGCAATTTATCTCGCTGTCAGCGCGATCGCGTTCGCCGCCTGCGAGCGGAAAGCCGAGATCAAAGTCTACCGCGTCTCCAAGGCGCCGTTGGAGGAATCGGCTTCATCGGACGAAAACGCGCTCCCGGCCAACGCCCCTTCGCCGCCGATGCCGGGTGGAATGGCGCCGACTACGTCGACCGGTTCGATTGCAACACCGCCGAATTGGGAACCACAACCGCTCTCGCAAATGCGCCAGGCGAGTTTCCTCGTTAAAGGTGATAATGAGGCGGTCGCGGACATTTCATTAGTCAGTCTCGGCGCAGCCGCCGGCAATGTGCTCGAGAATGTGAACCGCTGGCTTTCGCAGCTCGGCCAACCGCCGATCAGCGACCAACAGCTTAGCCAAATCGCGCAGCGACTTACTACTTCACTGGGCGACGCCACGATTGTCGATCTTGAGGGACTGCCGAACGGTGGCGATCCAAACAAAGATGGCCGGATCGTTGCCGCCATGGTGACGAGCGGAAACTCGACCCTCTTTTTTAAGGCGCGCGGCAACGCGGCCCTGACCGAAGCTCAGAAACCCGAATTCATCAAATGGGTGGCGGCGGTTTGCAATTCGCAAGGCCCAGGTAAAGCGGCGCAGACTGCAGCTATGCCGGCCGAAGCTTCGGGCGCGCCGCAAATCAAATGGACAACTCCGCAAACCTGGACCGAAGTGCCGCCATCCTCGATGCGCTATGCCAGCTTCACCACGGCGGCGGACAATGCCGGCAAGATCGACATCTCCATCGTTACATTTCCAGGGGATGGCGGGAGCGACGCCGACAATGTCAATCGTTGGCGCCAGCAACTGGAGCTTCCGCCGATTGATGCGGCGGCAGTTGGTTCGCAAATTGCGCCGCTGAAAAGCGGATCGGAAAATTTCACCACCGTTGATATTGCCGGCGCAAATGCGCGCACAATCGCCGCCTGGACGCGACACGATGGCCGGGTTTGGTTTTTCAAAGCGACCGGTCCAAACGCCGCGATTGAAAAAGAAAAGCCGAACTTCGTAAGATTCGTCGAGTCCGTCCGGTTTTAGGGAAATGCTGCGCAAGATTGTCGATCTTTTCACTTCGCTGAAGCTGACAATCGTTTGTCTGGCCGCGGGGATGGCTCTGATTTTCGCGGGAACGCTCGCGCAGGTGCATCTCGGCATCCACGAAGCGCAGCAGCGTTATTTCCAAAGCTGGGTAGTTTGGTGGCCGGCCGAAGGGCGCGGCTTCAAGTTTCCGGTTTTCCCCGGTGGTCATCTCATTGGCGCAGTGTTGCTCGTGAATCTTATCGCCGCGCATGCGAAACGGTTTCGCTGGGCCTGGCGGAAGCTCGGGATTCATCTCACCCACGCCGGACTCATCATCATGCTCGCGGGCGGACTCTTCACCGATCTGTTTGCAGTCGAGAGCTTCGTGCAGCTTCGGCGCGGCGATACGAAAAACTACTCCGAAGATCAACGCCACGTCGAGCTGGCGGTGATTGACACGACCGACAACGAGCTCGATCAAGTCACTGCCGTTCCCGACGCGGTGCTGCGCCGCAACCGGATGATCGATCACTGGAGTCTGCCGTTCCGGATCGGGGTCAGGAATTTTTATCCGAATGCGCGACTCAAAATGCTGGCGGACACCGGTGAAGGAACGCGCCCGATCGCAAATCAAGGCCCGGGCGCGATGATCGCGGTCCAACCAGTTCCGCGCGCGATCGCCCAGGACGAGCGCGATGTTCCGGCGGCTGCGATTGAAATTCTCCCCAAGGACGGCGGTTCGTTAGGCACATGGCTCGTCTCTGACGGACTCGGCGCGCCACAAACGTTTTCCTGCGGCGGCCGACAATGGGCGATTGCGATGCGCACGGCGCGCTACTACAAACCTTACAGCGTCACGTTGCAGAAATTCACGCACGAGCGCTATGCCGGGACTGAAATTCCGAAAAATTTCGCGAGCAAAGTGACGTTGATCGATGCGGAGCGAAATGTGAATCGCGACGTGTTGATTTACATGAATCACCCGCTGCGTTATCGCGGCGAAACTTTTTATCAGGCCGGTTTTCAGAAGGACGATTCGGCCACGATCCTGCAAGTCGTCCATAATCCGAGTTTCCTTGCGCCGTATGTCGCGTGCATCATTGTCGCGGCTGGTTTGCTCGTGCAATTTGGATTTCACTTGGCTGGCTTTGCGCGACAGCGCCGGAGAGCTTTTGCATGAAACGGTTTTTGCCCTGGATCATTTTGAGTGTCGCGGTCGTCTCCATCGCCGCGAATTGGTGGCCGCGGCAACCCTCGAGGGACGATGTCGATCTCGCCAAGTTTGGGAAACTGCCGGTTCTGGTCGGCGGCCGCGTCAAACCGCTCGATACGGTCGCGCGCAATTCGCTCCTCATCATTCATGGCAAACAGGAGCTGCGCCTCGAAGGCGGCAAGCGACTAAATGCGCTGCAATGGCTCACCGACGTCATTTTTAACGCGTCGATTGCGGATCAGTATCCCGTGTTCGTCGTGCAAAACGCCGACGTGCTCGGTTTGTTTGGTTGGGAACAAAGCGACCGAAAATATTTTAGCTTCACCGAGTTCGCGCCATTTCTCCGGCAGATCGAAGAGCAAGGAAGTCAGGCGGAAAAACTAGAGGCCGTGCAGCGCTCCGCCTTTCAAAGCGCGATTTTGAATCTGCGCAACGGGCTCGTGCTTTATCAGCGCTTGAAGAACAGCCTTCAGCCCGAAGGCGCGGAAAATTTCGCGGCCGAACTCAACGGCTTCATGGAAAGCGTCCCCGGCGCGGCGGAAGCGGCGCGGCAACGTCAGAGCGGCGAAAAATTCGATCAAGCGAAGCTCAACGACCTGGCCGAACTGATCCAGAGATACCAGGGGATGTCGGAGCTGGCTTACATCCTCGCGGTGCCGCCGGTCGAACCGAATGACGATTGGCGTTCGGTCGGCGACAGTCTGCTGCGCTCAGTGGGCAGCGGCCAACTGCCCGCCATGGTGGTTGAGTACGCGCTCATCGGCGACGCCTACCGCACGCATGATCCGGCCGTTTTCAATCGACATGTCGATCTTGTCACCGATTGGTTCGCGCGAAAACAGCCGAACGCGGCCAAGCGCACTGCGTTCGAATTTCTTTTCGATCGGCTGCAACCGTTCAGCCAAAGCATGACGCTTTACGTGCTGGCGTTTTTATTGGCGTGTGCGTCATGGCTCGGTTGGAGCCGCCCACTCAACCGTTCTGCGTTTTATCTTCTCCTGCTCGCCCTGGGCATTCACACGTTCGGCCTGGTCTCGCGCATGTATTTGCAGGAGCGTCCACCAGTCACGAACCTTTATTCGTCCGCCATTTTCATCGGCTGGGGCGCAGTCATTGTTTCACTCATTCTGGAACGAATTTATCGCGATGGAATCGGCGCCGCGTGCGCTGGTGCGATCGGTTTCGTCACGCTGATCATTGCGCATCATCTCGCTGGCAGCGGCGACACGCTCGAGATGTTGCAAGCAGTGCTGGACACGAATATTTGGCTCGCCACGCACGTCGTCGCGATCACGACCGGCTATTCGGCAATGTTCCTCGCCGGAATGCTCGCGATCATTTACGTGATCCGTGGCGCGTTCACCCGCTCGCTCACGAAACAAACGGCCGATTCCCTCGCGCGCATGACCTATGGCGTCGTTTGTTTCGCCACTTTGTTCAGTTTCACCGGCACCGTGCTGGGCGGCATCTGGGCCGACCAATCCTGGGGACGCTTCTGGGGCTGGGACCCGAAAGAGAACGGCGCGGTGCTGATTGTGCTCTGGTGCGCGATCACCCTGCACGCGCGCTGGGGCGGATTTATTCGGCAACGCGGCCTCGCCGTGATGGCGATCTTCGGCAACATCGTGACCAGCTTCTCCTGGTTTGGCGTCAACATGCTCGGCGTGGGTCTCCATTCCTACGGTTTCATGCAAAAAGCGTTTCCCTGGCTGGTTGGTTTCATTCTCAGTCAGCTCGCCCTGATCTGCGTGGCGCTGGTCCCGCTTGAGCGCTGGAGAAGTTTCCGGACAAGTGCGAACGCCATTCGTCCAACGAATCAACTTTCGAGGTTTGTATCCTCAGAAGTAGCAGGGAAACCAACGCCGCAACAATTCGGCTAACATTGAAGCAGCAGCGAAGGATGAAGCGCGGCCGGGCGGGAAAAAATAGTCGAGCGCAACCGAGGCCGTACACGTTTTTCGCCCATGTCGCGTTTGCTTTTAGTGAGGATGCGCACGCCGCACCCCAAGCGACCGCGAATCTGCTGATCGAGGTCACCGAGAAGACAGTGGCTAGTTCGCTCAAGAAAAGACGGATGAGTCCTTCACGGCTGAAGGATTCACAGAAAACCGAGCTGGCCGGTGAAATTGCCATGGCTGCGGCGCTCAAATATTTGAAATCGCAGGCTGAATTCCGGCAATTTCCGGCGCGGCGCTTCGTCGATTTCGATGCCATTCGGCCGTCGAGTTACATTTCCGTACGTCCGCCGCCGAGCAAAGTTTTTCCCGATGGCACGCGGATTTCGCGAATGGTCGAAAGCGAAGCGGATCAACTGAGAGGCGAGCCGCGGTCCGTTCGTTATCCGGACATCGAACAACGATTGGCGGCCCATCCGTTTTTGAAAGGAATGAACCGGCATCACATCGAGTTGCTCGCGCTTTGCGCAACGCCGACCGGCTTTGATGCCGGCCAGATGATTTTTCAGGAAGGCGACTCGGCCAATGGCCTTTATCTGATCGAGACTGGAAACGTCGCTCTCGAAGGCAGGCGAAAAGACGGCAAAAACGTCGTGGTCGATAATGTTGGGGCGGGCGAACCGCTCGGCTGGTCGTGGTTATTCCCGCCTTACCTCTGGCATTTTGATGCCCGCGCCACCAAAGCCTGCACTGCACTTTGTCTGTCCGGAATTTTGCTGCGTCAGCATCGCGATGATGATCTTAGTTTCAGTCACGAACTCTTGAAGCGCACGAGCGAAGTCATGGTTCGCCGCTTGCAGGCCGCGCGCGAGAAACTGCTTCCGCAAAAATAATCGGGGCCTTGTTCTTATTTCAAACTCTTGAGATAAGCAACGAGCGCCTTCATCTCCTCGTCTGGAATTTCTACCGCTTTCATCTCGCCTTCGATCATTTTCGCGGTCGGATGCCGTAGCAGATGCGTTAACTCTTCCGTCGATTTTGCACCAGTCAGGCCCGCAAGTTTCGGTCCCGCGTTCGTGCCAACTCCATTCTCACCGTGGCACGCATCGCATGATTCGCCTTCGTAGATCTTTTTCCCGGCAGCCGCCAGCGGATCAGCTAATGCCACGTTCGTCGCAACAAGTGTGCCGACAGCGGGCTCGGGTTCGAAGGGTTCGCGCGTGAACTTCTCAGTTTCTTCGCGCTGTTTCGCTACCTGCTTGGCAATGCTCGGGTCGCGTTGATCGTCACGCACGCTCATCAAACCCATGCCAACGAAACAAGCGAGAATGAAAAGAAACACGCCCACCGCGATCGGTCTGCGCCACGGGCGCCGTTCCAAGCGACGATCGATGAACGGAACGCAAACGAGAAGAAGTGCCGTCACCGCGGGAACGATGACAATGCCAATAATTGCGTAAGAGCCGCGCCAGTATTTCAGCCATTGAAAAATCGGAAGGTAATACCACTCCGGGCGCGGAATGTATTGGGTGTCGGCCGGATTGGCTTTTGGTCCGAGCTCGGTTGGCGCAAAATGGGCGAGCGCGCCGAGAATCAAAATCATGAGCAGCGCGACGATCGTATCCATCACGACTTGTCGCGGATAAAATCGTTGTGTCGGCAGTCGCGGATGGACTGGATCTTCGCTCGGCGGACCCGCGGCGCCCGCTTTTCGGAAAAGATAAACATGCGCCGCGATGAAGGCGATGAGCATGGCGGGGAGCAAAAACACATGCGCGACGAAAAAGCGCGAGACAGTGAGCGTGCCCATTTCATTTCCGCCGCGCATGAAGCGTTTTAGCCACGTCCCAATGACGGGCACATCGGTCGCCATATTGGTGCCGACAGTTGTGGCGAAATAGGCCTTCTGGTCCCAAGGCAACAGGTAACCGGTGAAGGCCATCGCCAGCATGAGCGCGAGAAGCACGCACCCGGAAATCCAAAGCAGCTCGCGCCGGCCTTTGTATGCACCGTAAAGATATGTCTGCGTCAAATGCAGCAGCACCACGATTACCACCGCGCTCGATCCGTAGGCGTGCAGGCTGCGCAGAAACGAGCCGCCGGTTACTTCTTTCACGATGTAAGCGACAGTTGTGTGTGCGCGGTCAGCTGAAGGTACGTAATAAAGCGCGAGAAAAATCCCGGTAATCGTTTGTGAGATAAAGAGAAAGAGCAGCACCGAGCCGAAGACGTAAGCCCACCGGGCGCCACCTGGAATCGGTTCATCGAGCGCTTCGTGCAGCAAGGAATGAATGCCGGTGCGTCGGTCCAGCCAGTGATAGAAACGTTGCCGTCGACGCGCGTAAGGGTGAGCTGGTTCGCGGCCGGGCTCGTGCGTGTCAGCCATTGTCGATCTTATGAAAGCGCTTCCTTCGTCGGGATGAGCTGACGGAAATATTGATATCGCACTTTCAACACGGAATCTTCAACTTTGCTCTCGAGCTCATCCATCGAGCGCGGCGGCGGACCGGAAACTTTCTGGCCGTTGCTGGCAAACACCGCGACATGACAAGGGCAAATGAATTGCTGCTTGGTTTCATTCCATGGAATCGAACAGCCGAGATGCGGACAAATGGGTGACAGCACGCGTGGTGTTCCGCTGTGCGGCGGCAGAACGTAAACCGCTTTCTCCGAGATAATCTTTCTCCAGGCATCGCGCTGTTCGACTTTGATCAAACGCTTCACCGGGGCGGTGATCGCGCTGAACTCGTCCATTTTGCCGACATCAGACCAACCGATCTCCGTCGTCTTTGCGAGCAGCGGATGCAGCGCAACGCGAAGCAGTGGAACCGATAAGGCCGCGCCCATGACGGCTGTGCCGAAGGCAAGCAGCGCACCGAGAAAGGAACGCCGGGACAATGAATCAACCTCCTGACCTGGAGCAGCCGACGCACTTTCGCGTTCGTTCATTGCACGCTGAGTTGCGAACGATCGAAGTGAAAAACTGAATTTTTGTCCACGCTTTACGAGGAGCGCCCGAATATTTTCCGTAAAAATGCATAGTCGTTCCGCGCCAATTTCCCCCACACTCGGCGGGCTGCGACATGGTCCTGAACAACGGCGAGTACGTTCACATCATTCACCGGCAACTCTTTCCGGATGACGGCCAGCGGCATTTTGTGGGCACGGTTGAAAGCCACGAGGG
>DATDFJ010000236.1:0-21849 GCA_036522675.1 Chthoniobacterales bacterium
TTCCTCCTCGAAATCGAGCTTGTCGACCTGATCGCCCCAGAGCAGCGAAGTGTCGCCCGGATCGGTGATCTTCACCTTGCGCAACATTTGCCGCACGATGATCTCGATGTGTTTGTCGTTAATCTCGACGCCCTGTAGGCGATAGACTTCCTGGACTTCGTTCACCAGGTGCTCCTGCAAATCCTGTGGCCCGCAGACCTCGAGAATTTCGTGCGGCACGACCGGACCCTCGGTGAGCTGCTGACCTTTCTTCACAAAGTCGCCTTTGAAAACGATGATGTGTTTGGTCAGCGGAATAAGGTGTTCTTCCTCGCTGCCCGTGTCCGCGTCCTTCAAAATGAGCCGGCGTTTGCCGCGCACCGTGCCGCCCATCTCGACGATGCCGTCGATCTTCGCGATCTCGGCTGCGTCCTTGGGCCGACGGGCTTCGAATAATTCGGCCACGCGCGGCAGACCACCGGTGATATCCTTGGTCTTGGCGACTTTTCGGGGCGTCTTAGCGAGCAGCGCGCCCGCGCGCACCTTGTTACCTTCCTCGACGATGACGTGCGCACCTGCGGGAATGGAATAACTGGCGAGCACTTCTTTCTTCTCACCGACAATGACCACTTGTGGATGCAAATCCTCCTTGTGCTCGATGATCACCGTACCCATGAGACCTGTCGCTTCATCGACATCGCGTTTGATTGTCACGCCCGCGATCATGTCACGGAACTCGACCTTGCCGCTTTTATCGGTCAGGATCGGCACGTTGTATGGATCCCATTGAACAAACGTCTCGCCTTTTTTCACCGCATTGCCGTCGGCTTTGGAAACCATCGAACCAATAACGACGTTGTAGCGCTCAAGCTCGCGCCCTTCTTTATTGTGCACGCTGATTGAGCCGTTCTTGTTGAGCACGATCCAGCTGCCATCGAGCGCCTGAACGGTGCGCAGATCGTTGAAGCGGACGGTGCCGTCGTTTTTCGCTTTAATGATCGGCTGCTTAAAGGTCTGGCTCGCCGTGCCGCCGATGTGGAATGTGCGCATGGTCAACTGTGTGCCCGGTTCGCCGATGGATTGGGCCGCGATAATGCCGACGGCTTCGCCCATCTTGACGAACTGACCGGTGGCGAGGTTGCGCCCGTAGCACATCGCGCAAACGCCGCGCCCGCATTCGCACGTCAGCACCGAGCGGATCTTCAGACTCTCAACGCCAATGCGCTGCAGTTCGGCCGCGATCTTCTCATCGATCAGCTGGTTCGCTTTAACAATTTTCTTCTTCTTATCGACTGGGTCCGCGACCGTCTCGCAACTCACGCGGCCGATGATGCGCTGGCCAAGATCGACAACTTCCTCGTCGCCCTCATAAATCGAGCGAACGACGATGCCGTTGACGGTGCCGCAATCGTCCAGATTGATAATCACGTCTTGCGCAGCATCGACCAGCTTACGCGTGAGGTAACCGGAGTCCGCGGTCTTGAGCGCAGTATCGGCCAAACCTTTGCGGGCGCCGTGAGTTGAAATGAAATATTCGAGCACGCTCAAACCTTCGCGGAAGTTTGAAGTGATCGGGCGCTCAATGATTTCGCCGCTCGGTTTCGCCATCAAGCCGCGCATGCCGGCGAGCTGACGGACCTGTTGACGATTTCCGCGCGCGCCGGAATCCACCATCAAATAAACCGGGTTCAATTCCTTGCGGCCGTCGTTGTGTTCCAAAGTGCGGAACATGACGTTCGAAATCTCGTCACCGGCGTGCGTCCAGATGTCGATGATCTTGTTGTAGCGCTCGCCGTCCGTGATGATGCCTTTGCGATATTGTTGCTCGACGAGCCGGATTTGTTTGTAAGCGTTCTCCAGCTCGGTCGCTTTCTCCTTCGGAATGATCATGTCGGAGATTCCGATGGATAGCCCGGCTTTGGTCGCTTCGGTGAACCCGAGCTCCTTCAGTTTGTCCAACGTCGCAACGGTCTCGGCCGGGCCGGCGATTTGATAGCAACGCCAGATGATGTCGCTGAGTTGTTTCTTCCCGGCCGGCTTGTTGAAAAAGCCGAGCTGCTTCGGCCAAATCTGATTGAAGATCACGCGCCCGGCGGTTGTTTCGATCGTTTTCGTCTCCGCGTTGCCGTAAATCGTTTGTTGGCCGTAATCCGGGTTCTTGATCCGGATGCGATCGTGCGTGCGAATGCTGCCGTCGGCCATGGCAAATTCGACCTCAATCGGGTCGGCGAACAACGGCAGCGCGCCATCACCCTCACCACCCCCGGCCCGGCGCGGTTTTTGGGTCATGTAGTAGCAGCCGAGAGTAATGTCTTGCGACGGGGTGGTGATGGGCTTGCCGCTCGAGGGCGAGAAAATATTGTTTGGCGCAAGCATGAGCATGCGCGCTTCCAGTTGCGCTTCGACCGAGAGCGGCACGTGCACGGCCATTTGGTCCCCGTCGAAGTCCGCGTTGTAGGCGGTGCAGACCAGGGGATGAATCCGGATCGCTTCGCCCTCGATCAACAACGGCTCGAACGCCTGGATCGACAATCGATGCAGAGTCGGCGCGCGATTGAGTAATACCGGATGACCTTTGGTGACTTCTTCGAGAATGTCCCAGACCTCCGGCGTCTGGCGCTCGATCATCTTCTTCGCGCTGCGCACTGTGTGCACGTAACCGAGATCTTTCAGCCGCCGGATGATAAACGGCTCAAACAAGACCAGAGCCATTTTCTTGGGCAACCCGCACTGATGCAGTTTCAACTCCGGCCCGATGACAATGACTGAGCGGCCGGAGTAATCGACGCGTTTGCCTAACAAATTCTGACGGAACCGACCGCCTTTGCCCTTGAGCATGTCGCTGAGCGACTTGAGCGGACGATTGCCAGCGCCCGTCACCGCGCGACCGTGGCGCCCATTATCGAACAACGCGTCCACTGCTTCCTGCAACATTCGTTTTTCATTGCGGATGATTACGTCCGGCGTTTTGAGCTGGAGCAAATTTTTTAGGCGATTGTTGCGGTTAATGACGCGGCGGTAGAGATCGTTCAGGTCGGAGGTCGCGAATCGCCCGCCTTCGAGCGGGACGAGCGGCCGCAGATCAGGCGGGATGACCGGCAACACGTCGAGGATCATCCACTCCGGCCGCGCGTGGGAGTTCATGAAGCCCTGCACGAGCTTGAGTCGCTTGGCGAGTTTCTTGCGCACCTGTTTGCTCTTGGTCGCGCCCATGGCGTGCTCGAGTTCTTTGTTGAGCTTGTGCAGGTCGATTTCGGAAAGCAGCTTCTTCACCGCTTCCGCGCCCATTCCGGCCATGAACGTGTCGCCGTACTGCTCCTGCGCTTCGCGATATTCGACTTCGTTGAGGAGCTGCGTCTTTTGTAGCGGCGTCTTGCCGGGATCGATGACTATGTAGTCTTCGTAATAAATGACGCGCTCGAGCTGGCGGGCGCTCATGTCGAGCATGAGGCCGAGCCGCGAGGGCATGCATTTGTAGAACCAGATGTGCGAAACCGGCACGGCGAGTTCGATGTGGCCCATCCGGTCGCGGCGCACGCGCGCGAGCGTGACCTCCACGCCACAGCGATCGCAGATCACACCCTTGTGTTTGATCCGCTTGTATTTTCCGCACGAACATTCCCAGTCGCGCGTCGGACCGAAAATTCGTTCGCAGAAAAGGCCGCCCTTCTCCGGCTTGAACGTCCGATAATTGATTGTCTCAGGGTTTTTGACTTCGCCCTTGCTCCAGGAACGCATCGTGTCGCTTGAAGCGACGCCGATCGCAACCTGATCAAACCCAACGGGCCTCTCTTCGCCCACTAACTCACGCCAGGAATGTTCGTTCATTTGTCGATTGTCGATCTTGTGAAAACTGAAATTTTGTTAACCCACGCCCTCAAAAACGCTTTGCGGCGCCTGGCCGCCGACTTTCACGTCGAGGCCTAACGACTGCATTTCTTTGATGAGCACGTTGAAAGATTCCGGTGTTCCGGCTTCGAGAGAGTTGTCGCCTTTGACAATGGATTCGTAAATGCGGGTGCGCCCCTGCACGTCGTCAGATTTGACGGTAAGCAGTTCCTGCAACGTGTAAGCCGCGCCGTAAGCTTCCAGTGCCCAGACTTCCATTTCACCGAAGCGCTGGCCGCCATATTGGGCTTTGCCGCCGAGCGGCTGTTGCGTCACGAGCGAGTAGGGTCCGACCGCGCGCGCGTGGATTTTGTCCGCGACCAGATGGCCGAGCTTCATCATGTAGATGTAGCCAACGACCACTTCCTGATCGAAAGCGTCGCCGGTGCGCCCGTCGAACAAGCGCGCTTTGCCGCTTTCCTGCACCCAGCCGAAGCCCTCCTTCTTCCGCGCGTCTTTCAGGTAATCGCGGATTTTTTCTTCCTTGATGCCATCAAAGACAGGCGTGGCGACTTTGAATCCGAGCGCCTTCGCGGCGACGCCCAGATGTGTCTCGAGGACCTGACCTACGTTCATTCGGCTCGGCACGCCGAGCGGGTTCAATACGATTTCGACTGGTGTTCCATCGGCGAGGAACGGCATATCCTCCTCGGCGACGATGCGCGCAACCACGCCCTTGTTTCCGTGGCGGCCGGCCATTTTGTCGCCCACGCTCAATTTGCGTTTGCTCGCGATATACACTTTGACCTGTTTGATGATGCCAGGATCGATATCGTCCCCGCTCTCGACCCGATCCATCGCGCGCTCCCGTTCCAACTCGAGCTCGGCAAACTTGTGCTCATAGGAGGCGATGATCTCGCGGATCTTGTTACGGATCGGGCTGGGATCGATCTCGATGTGCTCGTGAACGTTGGCCAGTTTGCGCAGGAGCGTCTTGGTGATCTTGCGGTTCGCCGGGATGATGATCTCGCCAGTGACGGCGTTCACGACATCGAGCGGAATTTTTTCGCCGAGCAAAATATTTGAAAGCGAATCGGTCAGCTGCTCGGTTAGCTCTTCTTTTTTGCGCCGGTTGTCTTCGCCGATGCTCTTGAGCTGCTTTTTCGTCTCGGCCGGTGTCAGTTTTTCGCGAGAAACTTCGCGGCGCGAAGAGACTTTCACGTCCATGACGATCCCATAGGTGCCGGACGGCACGGTCAATGACGTGTCTTTCACGTCGGCGGCTTTTTCGCCGAAGATTGCGCGGAGAAGTCGTTCCTCCGGCGCGAGCTCGGTCTCGCTCTTCGGTGTGATCTTGCCGACGAGAATGTCGCCCGGCTTCACCTCCGCGCCCACGCGCACGACGCCGTCGGGACCGAGATTGCGGAGCGCTTCCTCGCTGACGTTCGGAATGTCGCGGGTGATTTCTTCCGGACCGAGTTTGGTGTCGCGGGCGCCGATCTCGAACTCGTCGATGTGAATGGAGGTATAGATGTCCTCCTTCACCACCTTGTCCGAGATCATGATCGCATCTTCGAAATTGTATCCGTGCCACGGCATGAACGCGACCAGCACGTTGCGGCCCAGCGCGAGCTCGCCGTGATCGGTGTTCGGCCCGTCGGCAATGATCTGGGCCTTCTTCACGTGCTGACCTTTGCGAACAATCGGTTTCTGGTTGACGCACGTGCCGGCGTTCGAACGCATGAACTTGCGCAGCTCATAGATGTAAATGCCCTCCTCCATGTCGGTCTTTAACTTTCTCTTCCCTTCCGGCATGTGGCCGTCTTTGGTCACGACGATCTGGTCGGCGGTAACAGAAGCGACCTTGCCGCTTTCGACGGCGAGTACGACGGCGTGCGAGTCGCGCGCGACTTTCGCTTCCAAACCAGTGCCGACGAACGGCGCTTCGGAGACGATCAGCGGCACACCCTGGCGCTGCATGTTGGAGCCCATCAGCGCGCGGTTGGCGTCGTCATGTTCAAGAAATGGAATCAGACCCGCCGCCACCGAAACGAGCTGTTTCGGCGACACGTCCATGTAGTGGACCTTCGAAGGATCCACTTCGAGGAAATCCCCACGATAACGGACTGAAACTTTTTCGCCGGTGAAATGGCCGCGCCCGTCGATCGCCGCGTTTGCCTGGGCGACGAGGTAATTTTCCTCGCGATCGCCGGTGAGATACTCGATCTGGTCGGTCACCCGACCGTTTTCGACTTTGCGATATGGCGTTTCGATGAAGCCGAACTCGTTGATCCGCGCAAACGTGGACATCGAGCTGATGAGACCGATGTTTGGGCCTTCCGGCGTTTCAATCGGGCAAATCCGGCCATAGTGCGAAGGGTGCACGTCACGGACCTCGAATCCGGCGCGATCACGCGAGAGCCCGCCGGGACCAAGCGCGGACAAACGCCGCTTGTGCGTCAATTCCGCGAGCGGATTGGTTTGATCCATGAACTGGGACAGTTGCGAGCGCCCGAAAAAGTCGCGAATCACGGCGCTCAGCGCCTTTGGGTTGATCAACTTTTGCGGCGTCATACCGTCGACGTTGATGTCGAACAATGTCATGCGTTCCTTGACCAGACGCTCGGTGCGCGCGAGACCAACGCGACACTGATTGGCGAGCAGTTCGCCAACCGTGCGCACGCGGCGACTGCCGAGGTGATCGATATCATCCAGCGTACCCTCGCCCCGACGCAGATTAATGAGGTATTTGATCGCGGCGATGAAATCTTTGTCCGTGAGAATACGCTCGTTAAGATCGACATCGATCGCGAGTTTCTGGTTGATCTTGTAGCGGCCGACGCGGCCGAGATCATATTTCTTCGGGTCGAAGAATAGCCGCTTCAGCAACGCGCGCGCGTTGGCGACTGTCGGCGGATCGCCCGGGCGCAGCCGCCGGTAAATGTCCTTGAGCGCTTCCTCCTGGTCGTGCGCCGGATCTTTGCGCAGCGCTTTGACAACCGTGTCGTCATTCGAGATGTCGATCACTTTCACCTCGCGAATCTTCAGGCCCATGATCTGGCGCACGGTGGCGAGGGTAAGTGGCTCGAACGCGCGCGCGACTGTTACGTCGCCATCGCGGATTTCAGCGGTGAGAACCTTGGTTGCCAGTTTCTCTTCATCGAGCTTCTCGCTCAGCTTCAGCGTCTCAATGTTGTAAAAAAGTTTAATGACTTCCTCGTCCGATCCGTAACCGAGCGCGCGCAGAAAAGTCGTGGCGAGGAATTTGCGACGCCGCTTACGGCGGTCGAGATAAATGTAAAGCAGATCGGCGGTATCGAATTGCACTTCGATCCAGGAGCCGCGGTCGGGAATGATGCGGAAGCTGTAGAGCACCTTTCCGTTCAGGTGTACGGTCGATTCAAAGGCGATGCCGGGGGAGCGATGCAGCTGGCTCACCACCACGCGCTCGGCGCCGTTGATCACAAACGTGCCCTGCGGCGTCATGAGCGGGATCTCGCCCATGTAAACTTTTTCTTCCTTGGTCCCTTTTTCCTCGCGCAACTGAAAGGTCACATGCAGCGGCGCGCTGTAGGTCTGGCCTTCGCGTTGTGCCTCGAGCGCGCTCAGTTTCGGCTCGCCAATCTCGTAATGGCTAAAATCCAGAACCGCTTTCTCGTCATAGCTTTCGATCGGGAAAACTTCCTTGAATACCGCCTGCAAGCCATGGTTCCTGCGTTTGGCAAACGGAACATCCTTCTGCAGAAAGTCGACGTAGGAGTTGAGCTGCACCTCGATCAGGTTCGGCGGCTCAATACTTTCTTTGATGGTGCCGAAGTAAATGCGTTCCGAATTTCGTTCCGACATAGTCACTCCATCTGGGGTTGTAAAGCCAGCCCAGCCACAATTAATAGCGGCTGAGACGGCTGAAGGTTTACCGGCTCAAGGACGCGCGAAGGGCGCAAAAATGCCAGCAAAACAGCGGCCTGTCAAATACCACCACCGTTCTGTTGCCAGTTGCTTCGTTTGCCCGCGAACGCCGGCTTAAAAATATCCTGCCTGCTTCTAACAGAAAACGACCGTAACCGAAAACGGCCGTCGCGCAACAAGAAATCCTGGCCGCGAGCGGTCGGCTTCGCGCTGACAGCGACGTGTACGCTCCCGAGCGTCTGTCGTTCTATTTGATCTCAACCTTGGCGCCAGCCGCTTCGATCTTTTTCTTCATCTCTTCGGCTTCGGCTTTGGTCACGCCTTCCTTGATTGTTTTGGGAGCGCCTTCTACCAATGCCTTGGCTTCAGCCAAGCCCAGGCCCGGCACTGCGCCGCGAACTTCTTTGATCACGCCGATTTTGTTGGCGCCCATTTCTTTCAGGATGACATCGAACGTCGCCTTCTCCTCGGCTGCTGGAGCCGCGGCTCCGCCGGCCGCGGGCGCGCCTCCTCCCGCCGCGGCGACAGCGACCGGAGCCGCCGCGCTTACGCCCCACTTTTCTTCGAGTTCTTTTACCAGCCCGGCAACCTCCAGCACGGTCAACCCGCTGAGTTGCTCGACTAATTTACTTGTATCTGCCATTTTCTTTTCCTCGGTTCGCCGCCTCCGAAAGCTTCCGGAGAATTAAGATCGACAGCCGCCGATCCGGTCGTTGCGTTTAATTGTAGGGCCACGCCGAATGCTTCGGAGTTGCCGTCGGCAGGCGACGCGCCTGCCCTACAAAATTTTCTATGCGTTCGCCTCTGTCGGTGGGCCCTCCTTCTCGCTTTTCGCTTTCAGCAAACGCGCCAACGCCGAAGCGGGTTCATTCAACAGCCGAACTAGCTTCGTTGCCGGCGACAAAAGTAATCCGAGCAATTGCGCTTGCAGAACTTCACGCGACGGCAACTCGGCCAGCTGCTCCAGTTCACCGCGCGACAATACTGCCCGATCGACGAATCCGATCTTGAGCGCGGCGAGTTTAAACTCCGTCGCAAACGTCTTGAGAATCTTCGCGATCGGCGCCACGTCCTTTTCACCCGTGATCACCGCGGTTTGGCCGACCAACTCCTCCGCCGTATCCAACAATCCCGATTCCGCCATGGCGCGTTTGAGAAAATTATTTTTCACGACGTGCATCTCGGCGCCCGCGCGGGCCAGCCGGTTCCGCAACTCACCGAAATCGTTCACTTTCATCCGCTGGTAATCGGTCACCAGCACGAAGGGCGAGTCGGTCAGCTTCTCCGCTATGTCTGAAACGATGCTGGCTTTTTCGGGTCTCATGGATGTCGATCTTTCCCGCGGTTAAACGCTCAAATATGGAGCCGGATCAACGTGAATTCCGGGCGACATTGTCGCACTGATTGTGACGGCCTCAAGGTAACGGCCTTTTGCCGTGGCCGGCCGCGCCCGCACCACAGCATCGATCACGGCTTTCCCGTTTTCCACCAATGCCGCTTCTGCGAAAGAAAATTTTCCAACCGGAACCGCGACGTTGCCGTTCTTGTCGAGCTTGAACTCGACCCGGCCGGCCTTTACTTCCTGCACAGCTTTCGCCGTGTCGTCAGTCACCGTGCCGGTCTTCGGATTCGGCATCAATCCACGTGGACCAAGCACTTTGCCCAGCTTGCGCACTTCGGCCATCGCCGCCGGCGTCGCGACCGCGACGTCAAAATCCTGGAATCCATCCTGCACTTTCTGGATCAACTCCTTGAACCCGACATGTTCCGCACCCGCATTTTTCGCTGCGGTCGCAGCCTCGCCTTCTGCAAAAACCAACACCCGCACCTGTTTGCCGCTGCCGTGCGGCAACGGACACGTGCCACGCACCATCTGATCGGACTGCTTCGGATCGACACCCAACCGACACGCCAATGTCACCGTCTGATCAAATTTGGTCGGCGGAAATTTCTTCAGGGTCGTGACCGCATCGTTCAGCGAGTACGCCTTTGTGCGATCGACCTGCTCGGCTGCGGCGCGATATCTTTTACTTCTATTGCGTTGCATGATCTGAGCAGTTCAAACGAGCGTTTGCTCTCCTGCAATGTGAGTCCGGGCGACGCGCACGATAGTAGCTCCGGTCGGCTAGTCAAAAAAAATCTCGAAACTTTCGCTTGGATTTGCGAAGAAAGATGTGATGAGCCCTACTGGGGACTCCGCCAAGTCGGCGGCACCGCTGCCCGCGTCGGCAACGGTCGCCGAGATCAAGGCGAAGATCCCTCCGGCTTCGCGCTACGTCATTGCTGTTCACGGCATAGGCGATCAGTTGCGCAATGCGACGGCGCAGAGCGTCGTGTCGGCATTCGGTGGATTTTTTAACTATCCGCTGGGCGTGCCGCTCGGGGCATTTCGCAAACCACCGCCGCAGCTATCGGCTTACAAACCCGAAACGCCAAACACGCGAGGAGCGCGGCAGGTGCCGCCCGAGCTCGCGGCGACATCATTCGTTGAAATCTATTGGGCTGATATCCCCCGCGGCATCCAGCAGGAAGGATTTACGATCGAAGAAACAAAGGCGTGGGCTCGCACGGTCGTCGCGCGTTTGCGTGCCCGGTATGAGGGGTTCACCACGCCCGGCGACCCGCTGCACAAACAAGCCGACCAAAACGCCGCGGCTGCCAGCAACGCGGCCAGGCCAGCCGGAAGTGCCGCGCTTTCAACCGTTCCGCCCGAGCCACCGCATCTCGAATCCGAAGAATATCGGGCCGTCGCTGACGCTTTGGAAGAAATGATCGAGACTTTCGAAGTGCTCGGCAATCTGCTTTGGATCGCGGAGAAAGCGGGCTGGCTCGAGTTCGACCTCGACACGCTGCTGACCAGCTACATCGGTGACGTGCAAATCGTCGCCGATTTCGAGGAATTCCGGCGCGGAATTCTGCAACGGTTTACGAACGTGCTCGATGCCATCCAAGCGATGACTCGCGAGCACAGCATTGAAGGTCCTGAGATTTACATCGTTGCCCATAGCGAAGGCACGGTCGTCGCGTTCATGGGGCTGCTCCTAGGGATGACTGATCGGACGATTCCCGCCGACCCGGGCGCACCGCCGGGCGCACCGAACCAGCGCGAATGGTATAAGTGGGTTCGTGGCTTCATGACGCTCGGCTCACCGATCGATAAGCATCTCGTTCTTTGGCCCGATATTTGGCAGCCGGTCAACCAACCGCCGCGTGACATTGTCGATGATTTCACTCCCAAATTGGAGGGCGGCAGCACGTCACCAGACCGGCGCATCTGGTGGAAAAACTATTACGACAAGGGCGACCCGGTCGGATTCACACTGGACACCGCGCGCGATTGGATGGCGCAACATGGGTGGTCGACCGTGTTCCGGTTCGACGGCGAGAAGGACGACCACGGATTCTCGCGCTACGCGCTGCCAGGCAAAGCGCATAACGATTATTGGAAAGACGCGGCGGTGTTCGGTCACTTCATCGAAAACGTGGCCAACCTGCAGCTCGACGGTCGCCGCCGTTATCCCGAGCCGCCGCGCTCGCGGCCAGGAGCAGTGTTTCTGGCCTACACCGTGCCGTACCTGCTGGTTTATCTGCTTTGCTGCATCGCGAGTTTCCTCGTGTTCAAAACAACCGAGTCATTCATTGACGCGCCCATCCCCCTGATGGAGGGTATAATCAGCATCGTCGGCGTCGGCTCACTTCTCCTCGGCGTAGTCGGATTCGCCCGAATCTTAAAGCTGACGCGGAGTTGGCGGTGGATTCTCGTCGGGATCGGCTGGTTCGGCCTGTTCAGCTTGCCGTTCAATTTCACGCCACAGCATTTTCAGGACAAAATTGCCGTTTGGTTTTCAGCTCATCTGCACTGGCGACTCGCGCCAAGCGCGATTGTTATCGCCGCGGCGTTCGTCACTGCGCTCCTCGCCGGCTTGGTGGGCCGTTCCGATCCCCGCACGTGGAAGCAAGGGTTGCTCGCGAGCTTCCGCTGGCTGACGACTGGAGCTCGGCCGCTCGTCATCCTCGTCGGCTTCCAAGTCGCCGTCATGGTGATCGAACGCATTGCGCGCAACTGGCCGCATGGAACGGTCGCGGACAAACCGTCGCTCTGGCCGGTCGTGCTTGCTTTTGGCGGCTTCATTTATCTCTGGTGGCTGGCGGTGCTAATCTTCGATCTGGTTTTCGTTTGGCACCGTTACATCCGCTTCCAAGGGGCGTTGACCGCGCTGCGCGACATGCGCTTGGCGCGCGCGGGGATCTCCCTATCGCCGAAGTAAACGCGACGAAACCGAGGCGGTGGCCAGCGAGTCGCCGGAAGCGGCAAAAGCGGCGGGTTTTTCGGATTGCCAATGGCGAGCGCACTCTGGTAAAAACACTCACTATGAAAAACCCCACTTGTTCTAGTCTATCAATAATCCTCGCCGTGCTCCTCGCCGCGCCCCTAGCCGGAGCTCGCCCGGTCGATTTCAAAGAACTGTCACTCATGGTGCGCGCCGGCGAAAAGGAAGCCGCCATCAACGATGAAGTCTCCCGTCGAAAACTCGCTGCCACTTTGACGTCACAGCAGGAGTCCACACTCAAAACTCAAGGCGCAAGCGACTCACTCATTTCCTCGCTCCGCCGGTCCACCGTTGTTTCAAAAGAAGAAGCCGCTGAACTGGAAAGATCGACAACTGCCAAGTCGCACACTGCGGCCGAGTCGGCCGAGCCCAATCACGCGCCCCTCGTTGACGTGTTCAATGTCGCTTATGGCCAGCCGATCAATCTGAGCCAATGGGGCGGACTCGATTATGAGATCGCCTTCTATTCGTATCGTTCCGGAGGCGAAGACCACATTCAACCCGCGTTCATCAATCAATTCGCCACTCGCACCGAAGTCAGCCGCACGATCCCGCTGGTCAGCGAAGCCGAGACATTCGCGACCGACTGGTATCCGCGCAACGAGGTGCGCAACTTCCGTTTCACACCCTACGACGCGCGCAGCGACATGCGCGACCGCCGTCTGAATTTCAGCGACTCAGTCGCCGTAACTTCCTACGCCGTCGGCCGACCAACCCGCATCGATTGGGACAACCCAATCTTTATCGATGGCCAACCCTATACGTTTTATCCTGTGTACGGCGCCGGCGGGGTCGCCCTCTACTATATCGGGCGAGCCAGCGACACCAGCGCGATGGTCGCAGTGGTTAGCGCGCGATAAGACTCGCGGCTAATCCGCAGGCATTGCGAGTTCGGGTGCCGCCTGTGCGTGCGCCGGTGGCGTAGCTGCGCCTTGGCGAAGGACCTTGCCGTCTTTCATGACGAAGGAGACGCGCTCGGTCGCCGTGATGTCGGCAGTTGGATCGCCGGGCATGGCGATCACGTCGGCGAGCTTGCCTTTTTCGAGGGTGCCGGTTTTTTGCGCGATGCCTAACAAGTCGGCATCGGCTGACGTCGCGCTTTTCAGCGCCTCGATTGGCGGCATGCCGAGATCGACCATCAATTTGAATTCCTTTGCGTTCTGACCATGCGGAAAAACGGCCGCGTCGGTGCCGAACGAAATTTTGCATCCCATTTTGACGGCGTTGCGGAACATGTCGGAGCGTGCGGCCGCCGCCGCGCGCGCTTTCGCCTGCACCGCCGGCGGGTAACTGTCGATCTTGCCCATGATGAACTCGACCGCCATCAACGTCGGCGTGAGGTACGTGCCTTTGCTTTTCAGTAAACGCAGCGTGTCAGGTTTCATGAACGAGCCGTGCTCGATCGAATCGACTCCGGCATTGATCGCGTCGCGCGCCGCCGCGTCGCCGTGACAATGGACGGCGACCTTCTTGCGCAGCCGGTGCGATTCATCTACCAGCGCGGCCATTTCCGCAGGCGTGAATTGCGGCGTGTCGACTTCATCAGCTAATGAGAAGACTCCGCCTGAGACCGCTGCCTTGATCACATCGGCGCCGTTCTTTACTTCGAACCGAACCGCTTTTCGAATTTCGTCCGGCCCATCGGCAATGCCGTCGGTGTAATCAGGTTCGGCGCCGAAAAGCATGTCGCGAAACCCGCTTGTCGGATCGAAATGACCGCCGGTTGCGCCGATGCCATGCGTCGCCACAAGCATGCGAGGGCCGACGATTAACCCTTGATTGATCGCGTTGCGCAACGCCACATCGACAAATTCATGGCTCGCCACAAAACGGCTGCCGACATCGCGCACCGTAGTGAAGCCTGCTTCGACGGTGGCCCGCGCGTACGTGGTCGCCCGCAACGTTTGCTCAGCGACATTGAGCGATAGTTCCTCAAGCCGTCGCTTGTTGAACTCGGTGTAATCGGCCGTGACGTGCGTGTGCGCGTCCATGAACCCGGGCGAGAGCGTCGCGTCGCCCAGATCGATTACCTGCGCGCCGTCCGGCACACGCAAATCCGGGCCAACATCGACAATCTTGTCGCCCTGCACGATGACGACGCCGTTTTGCACGAGCGCGTTTGACTTGCCATCGAACAGCCGCGCCGCTTTGAGGACGATTGTTTGATCGGCCGCGCGCGCGCTAACGGTGAAAATGAAAAACGCAAAGAGGAAGAAGAGCGTTCGCATCTTGCCGGTGTAGGAATTCGACGCGCGTTACGCAAGCAAAAGGTGGAACGCGCTGTCCTCAGCGCATTGGTAACACAAATGCGTCTCCGGCGCCCGAATTTAACATCGCGCCGAGGACGGCGCGATCTACCATCGAATCTTGTATCAACCGTCGCGCTCGGATTGAATGAATCGCCATGAGATTGTCGATCTTCGCAGGGCTCGTTTGTTTTGCCCTCGCCGCATTCGCCCAAACGCCTCCGCCTTCGCCAGAACCAAAACCGTCACCCTCTGCGCCGCCGCCGAACTACGATTTGCGCTGGGGCATGAAGATCCCGATGCGCGACAAAGTCGAATTGAACGCGACCTTGTATTTGCCTGCTCGCAGTAGCCAGGGCGAAGGCGGGCCGCAAACGAACGCGGCCGACACGGCGGCCACGACAAAGACGCCGGTCATTTTCACGCTCACGCCCTACATCTCTGACACTTACCATCCGCGCGCGGCGTATTTCGCGTCGCACGGCTACGCCTTTGCGCTCGTCGATGTTCGTGGGCGCGGCAATTCCGGCGGCGAGTTCGAACCGTTCGCGCAGGAACCACGCGACGGGCACGACGTCGTCGAGTGGCTGGCGAAACAGCCGTTCTGCGACGGCCAAGTCGCGATGTGGGGCGGTTCCTACGCCGGTTTCGACCAATGGGCTACGGCCAAAGAATTTCCGCCGCACCTCGCCACGATCGTGCCGGCCGCGGCCGCGCATCCGCCGCTCGATTATCCGTCCTATCTAAACGTCGGCGAGAATTATGACGTGCAATGGTTCACCCTCACGAGCGGCAAGGCCAGCCAACAAAATCTTTTTGGCGATTCGAAATTCTGGCGCACAAAATTTCTAGAGGCCTACAAAAAGCACATCGCTTTCAAGGATCTCGGCGCATTCGTCGGAAATCCCTCCCCGAATTTCCTGCGCATCCTGAAACATCCGACAGCCGATGCCTACTACGGCGCGATGGTGCCGAGTGTCGATCAATACACGAAAATCGCGCTTCCCATTCTGACCATCACCGGTCAGTACGACGGCGATGAGCTCGGCGCGCTCACCTTTTATCGCGATCACATGGCGAACGCCGCGCCCGAAGCGCGCGCGAAACATTTTCTCATCATCGGCCCGTGGGACCACGCCGGCACGCGCACACCGACCGATGAAGTCGCCGGCATAAAATTCGGTCCGGGCGCAATTGTCGATCTTAACGATCTCCATCGGCAATGGTACGACTGGACGATGAAGAAAGGCGCGAAACCGGACTTTCTCAAAAACCAGGTCGCTTATTATTTGCTCGCGCCGGGAAACAGCGGCGCAACCGGCGAATGGAAATACGCCGATAACTTCGAGACGCTGACGGCAAGCCCGAAAACGTTCTACCTCGATTCGAAAGATGGCGACGCCAACGGCGTATTCCGTTCCGGCGGGCTCACGGAAACGCGGCCGGAGCAAGGCATTGACAAATTCGTTTATGACCCACTCGATACGAGCCGCGGCGAAAATGTCGAAGGCGTCGAACCCAATGAGAAGACGGCCGGTCTCGATCAGCGGCTCCCCTTAAGTATCGGGAAGGATGGATTGGTTTATCACAGCGATGCATTGCCAAACGAGACACCGCTGATCGGTTGTCCTGCCCTGACATTATGGCTGTCGATTGACACGCCCGATGTCGATCTGGAGTGCGATCTTTTTGAGATCCAACCGGACGGCACCAGCATCGCGCTCTGGAGCGACCTGCGGCGGCTGCGCTATCGCGATTCGTTGCGCGAAGCGAAACTGGTTCGGCCGGGCGAGGTCGTGAAGTGCGATTTCAATCCCGGGCTGTTCGTCGCCCGCCGGTTAATGAAAGGCAGCCGGCTCCGCCTCGTTGTGACCGGAATAAACTCAATTTTGTGGCAAAAGAATTACTGCTCTGGCGGCGACGTCGCCGCCGAAACGGCCAAAGACGCGCATACATGTCACGTGCAGCTGTATCACGACGCGCAGCACGCGAGCGCGGTCCAACTTCCGCTGCGGTAGACAGCCACGTCATTCAGACAGAGACAGTGCAATGCCCGGGAAAATTCGCGTCGGCGTACTCTTCGGCGGTCGGTCGGCTGAACACGAAGTCTCCCTCCAGTCAGCAAAAAATATCGTCGATGCAATCGACACGAATAAGTACGAAGTCGTCCTAATCGGTATCGATAAGCAAGGCCAATGGCATCTCAACGAAGAATCTCGCTTTCTTCTCCCGGCAAATGAAGCCCGGTTGCCCAATCTCGCAGAAGAAGGCAAAAATCTCGCGCTCATTCCGGGCAAACAAACCGGGCAACTAGTCGCGCTTTCCGGCCAAAGTCTCGCTCCTCTCGATGTGATTTTCCCAGTTCTCCACGGCCCGTTCGGCGAAGACGGCACCGTCCAAGGCCTGTTGAAGCTCGCGAACATTCCATTCGTCGGCGCCGGTGTGCTCGGGTCGGCTATCGGCATGGACAAAGATGTGATGAAGCGGTTGCTCAGGGATGCAGGCATCCAGGTAGTCCAATTCATCGTCGCGCGCAGCACTTCCTCGAAGCAAATCACGTTTGATGACGCGCGAGATCAGCTCGGCCTTCCGATTTTCATCAAGCCGGCAAATCTTGGTTCATCAGTCGGCATTCACAAGGTCACAGATCGTGACGGCTTCGAGCGCGCGATCCATGATGCGTTTAACTACGACACCAAGATCTTGATCGAGGAATGCATCAGCGGGCGCGAGATCGAATGCTCCGTGCTCGGCAACGAAAACCCGATCGCATCGGTTCCGGGTGAAATCCTTCCTCGCCACGAGTTTTACTCCTACGAAGCCAAATATCTCGATGAGCACGGCGCTGTGCTGGAAATACCGGCCAAGCTGCCAGCGGCGATTTCGGAGCGGATTCGGCAATTGGCAACCAAGGCGTTTACGGTGCTCTGCTGCGAGGGTATGGCGAGAGTCGATCTCTTCCTGCGAAATGACGAAGAAATCATCGTTAATGAGATCAACACCATCCCTGGATTCACCCGCATCAGCATGTATCCGAAACTCTGGGAAGCGAGCGGGATTTCTTACCGAGCATTAATCGACAAACTAATCCAGCTCGCACTCGAGAGATTTGACCGCGAGAAGCGATTAAAAACCGATCGAAAATGAATACGGACAAGTGTCGATTCCTGCAGCGTCACGAATTGTTGCCCAGGACTTCCACTTCGGGAATCTCGATGCTGTCGCGGTTGTCTCGTTTTTCGCACAGCTTCCGCATCTCGTCCCAGAGCGCGAAGACTTCGGCCGGCGCGTTGTCTGGTTTGTCGTGGCTCTTCCACGGCACGATTTCGGCCATGAAGACCCCACCTTTCTCTTTGCCTTTCATGACCAGGTGCGGTTTGTCGAAGACCATGCCCAGTCGCTGGTAGGTCGTCCACGTTTTATCGATCAACTGCGCCAGCGCGTCGGATTTGCCCTCCTTCACGTGGTAAGTCACAAGTACCGTCTCGGGATCGCTCTCCGCCGCTGCCAGAACTCGGAGTCCGGCGAAGCCGATAATCAGTAAAAGCGCACGCCGCAAAATCATTTTCATACGGCCAGTGTAGCGAATCGTGGCCGTGTGTCCGCTCATCAATCTGATTTTTCGGTATTCGTAACCGGCACGGAGCGAGACGCATTGGATTTGACGCCGAAAATGTCTGGAAAAAGAGGTAATAAATCGCGCCGCCGCTCGTCTAATTTATCTATGAAACGGTTAGCGATAATAGGGACAATTGCGGCCTTAGCTTTCTCGACGACGGGACAAGCCGAGCCGCAAAAGGAAAAAAAAGCTAAACGCCAAGTGACAGCGACGCAGCCGGCAAGCAAGAGCCGCGTCACCGCGGTGGCACCAACGCGCAACCGCACTATGACTACCGTCGCACCGACGCGGAGTCGTACGTTTGCCACGCGCGTTCCAACGCGCAGCCGCACAATTACAACTGCTCCGACGCGCAGCGGCAGTTTTGCCACGGTTGCACCGGCAGCTAGTCGTACCGTCGTGAAGAACTATTACGGCGGCGGTTATTACGGTGGCTATTATCCGTCTTACTACGGCGGATATTATCCGTACTACAGCGGGTATTACCCGTACTACGGCGGATCGAGCTTCTCGATCGGGATCGGGACCGGCTATCCGTACGGTTACGGATACGGCTACCCATATGGCTATGGATATGGCAATCCGTATTACAATAGCTACTATCCCTCCGGCGGATACAGCTACGGATATTCCTCGGGCTACAATGTGGTCGCGGAAGTTCAGGAGCGCCTCGCGCGCTACGGTTATTACCACGGCTCGATTGACGGCGAGGCCGGCCCGCTCACACGAGCGGCCATCGCCCGCTGGGAAGCAAGCCACGGCATGTACGCCGATGGACGCATCGATCAGCAACTGCTTCGCTCACTCGGCTTAAGTTAAGCCGCAACGGTTCGGACTCCGGCGGCGGCCAACTCAGCCCCGCCGGGAGCGCCGACCATGTCCAAATTCCGGACTCATTGCTCCGCGAATTCAGCGCGGCTGACCCGGCCTCACCGCGTTTCGCTGCCCGCCTGCGGGTTCGCCATCCGAGCGATTTTCCTTTTCCCGTTCGTGATGCTCCACAAAACTCGGCGCGATGCGCAGACTCGCTATCGTTGGCGTCGTATTTTTGTGGGCATCGGTGATTGGTGCAGCGGCGCAGTCGACCGGAGTCGACTCTCTTAGCAAACTGGCGGACGATTTCTGGGCGTGGCGCGCGAGATACGCGCCGTTCACCGGAGATGACGTCAACCGCATCGAGCGGCCGGGAGGAACGCGCGATTGGTCGCGGGCCAAGATCGACAACCAGCGTAGCGAACTCGGCGACTTCGAAGCGCGCTGGAAGCAAATCGATCCGAGGACGTGGGCGATTTCGCAGCAGGTCGATTATCGATTGATCGGTGCGGCCCTCGCGCGGGTGCGCTGGGAGCTCGACATTAACCCGCGCTGGAAACGCGACCCGACGTTTTACATCGAGCAAACCCTCACGCCGATCGTGGAAGCGCTTACGGTGCCGGGGCCCTACAACGGCGATCAATCGCGCGAGATTTTGACGCGAATCGAAAATATTCCCTCAGTCCTGCAGCAGGCGACGGAAAACCTCACCGATCCGCCGGCGCCGTTTGCGAGCGTGACGGTGCAGGCGCTCGACAACATTCGCGTGCACCTGCACGAAATGGCCGTCGCGCTTCTAAAATTGACGACGCTCAAGGAACAAGAGCTGTATGGCGCGGCTGATCGCGCTGCCGACGCGCTCGAAAAATTTCGCCTGTACTTGAAAGACAAATTGCCCTCGCTGCCCGAACAAACTGCGCTCGGCCGCGATGCCTACGTGTTCTTCACCAAAAATGTCGCGCTCCTGCCTTATTCGCCGGAAGAACTGCTCGCGATGGGAAACCAGGAGTGGAACCGCGCCGTCGCATTCGAGACCTACGAGAAAAACCGCAACGTGGACGTGCCGCCGCTCGAGCTGGCAAAAGACATCCCGAGCTGGATCAAAAGCGCGGCGATAAAAGAATTGGCGATCCGAAAATTTCTGGAAGACCACGATGTCCTGAGCGTGCCCGAGTGGTTCCAGCATTACACGCTGCGGGAAATGCCGGCCTGCTTGCGCGCCCTGCGAGGTTTCGGTGAAACCGACGATTTCACTTCGCCTTCACGATTAAAGGCGAACTGCATCCGTTATGTCACCGAACCTTCCGGAAATCTCGGTTACTTCTGGCGCGCCACCGCCATGGACCCGCGGCCAATCTGTGTGCACGAAGGTGTGCCGGGCCACTATTTTCAGCTTTGTCTGTCGTGGAAACATGAGGACGCGATCCGGCGACATTACTACGCGTCGACGGCGAACGAGGGCATCGGGTTTTATGCCGAGGAAATGATGTTACAAGCTGGTTTGTTCGACGACAGCCCGCACACGCGCGAGATCATTTACAACTTCATGCGCTTGCGCGCATTGCGCGTGGAAGTGGACGTCAAACTCGCGCTCGGCCAGTTCACCCTCGAGCAAGCCGCGAAATATCTGCAGGAAAAAGTGCCGATGGACTCCGAAACCGCGCGCCAGGAAGCGATCGCCTTTTCTACCAGCCCCGGCGGCGCGATTTCCTACCAGATCGGCAAGCTCCAGATCGTAAAATTCCTCGCCGATGCGCGCCTGGCGCAGGGAAAGCAATTCAATCTCCGCGCCTTCCATGACTTCGTCTGGAAAAACGGCAACGTCCCAATCTCGCTGCAGAGATGGGAATATCTCGGCGACCCGAGCGAACTGCGTAAGGGATTTTAATCGGTAGGGTCGGCACCGGACATCGCGGCGCAATGTCCCTACCTCGGCTTTGCGCACTCGACGGTTGGACTATCGCGGTGCGTTATCGATTTGCGCCCTGCTTTGCTGGATTCCCTCGAGCGCAAGATCCAAATGCGGATCGAGCGCGAGGGCTTGGGTAAATGCTTCAATCGCGCGCTGGTGGTCGCCAAAATGCGCCAAATAGCGGCCCCGATTCACCAGCATCAGTTTGTAAACCGGCAACACTTTGTGAGTGACGACATCATCCGGTTCAAAACGAATCGTGCCATCAGCCAGGCCGCGCGTCTCGAGGCGCAGGGGGCCGGGATCGTGAAAGGTTGAATCAGGAAAGAGTTGAAACACCACACCGCGCGGAACGGCCTGGAAATTTTTGTTCAACCAGTTGGCAAAATTCACGTCGCCGCCCTGGGTCTGAAGAATGAGCTCGCTCGTAACATAAACCGGCGCGACTTCGACTTGGCGCGCGACGAGCGCCTCGCAAAGCGCCTCGAATTTCGAAGCGATCCGCCCGGTCAACGCTGCGCTCGTCGCATAGGCTTCGGGATTAGCTTCCCATTCTTTGAGCTCGGCCACGTAGATGTCGATCTTGTCGCGCGAGCGCGCGATCAGTTGCGGATAAGCACGTTCCAAATAATCGAAATACCAGGAGCGGCGCAGCAGGTTAACATCGACAACCTGCACATCAGCGCGGCGGTGCTCGATCTGTTGCACGTAGAGCATCGGCGACGCCACCTGCCAATCGAGTGTCAAAAGAAGACCATTCGGCTCGATGCTGCCAAGGATGTTCTCGGCATAATCGTGCGCGATGAAGTAACGATGGCGATTGTTGTAAGGCCAATTGCTCGCCAGGGCGATCGCCGGAAGGGCGACGGCGACGACAGCACTCGCGGTGCAACCGGTGACACGCTGCAGTCGTTGTGACAAAAACTGCAGCACGCGAAAAACTCCGAAGCCGGCCGCAATCGCGATCGCGATAAATGTTGGCAGATAGTAGGCGTCTTTGTCTTCGGCAATCTCGTAGTTCAGGCAATAACCAACGTCCGCGAGAACGATGAGCAGGAGGAAAAAGAATGCAGCGCGATCGCGTTTTAATGCGTTGACCACGCCGACCGCACTAAAACAGAGCGCCAAAGGGAGCCACGGCGCGCCAAATTCGCGCAGCAACAGTCTGCCGAACTGCGGCAGTTGAGTGACGATGTTGCCAGGAGAGAAGGA
>DATDFJ010000237.1:0-8060 GCA_036522675.1 Chthoniobacterales bacterium
CGGGATCGCGCGGGTAATTTCCATTGTCGCTCTTGTAGTTTTCAACCGCGGCGCCGAGCGCGGCCATTTCGGATTCGGCGCGGGAACGTGCGCCCTTTTTCTGGATGTAACCGGCGGCGGTGAAGACCAAGCCGGTGAGCACGAAGATGATGGTGAGAACAACGATGAGCTCCACCAGGGTGAAGCTGCGTTTCGCGGGAACGACCGATGAATCACGACGCCGAGAACAAAACTTTTCCATAGGTGCTTGCCTCCTTTAGCTTTGCGCCTGCAATCCCTGAATGATGCTAACAAGCGGCATAAAAAGCGCAATCACAATTGTGCCGACGATGACGGCGAGGAACACGATCATGATCGGCTCGAGCGCAGCGGTCATGGCTGCGACCGCGCTGTCCACTTCATCATCATAAACGTCGGCGATTTTCAGGAGCATGTCGGGGAGACGACCGGTTTCCTCGCCGACATCGACCATGCTGATGACCATGGGAGGAAAAACCTTGCTGGCTTCGAGCGGTTGCACGATCGACTCGCCTTCTTTCACGCTTTCATGGACGCGCGAGATGGCTTTGGCGATCATCATGTTGCCAGCAGTTTCGCGCGTGATGTTGAGCGCCTGCAAAATCGGGACGCCACTGGTGACGAGCGTGCCGAGGGTGCGGGCAAATCGCGAGATGGCGGTTTTCTTGATCACATCACCGAAGAGAGGCAAGCGCAGTTTGATGCGGTCGAGGATCCATTTGCCGGGCGAGGTCCGGGCAAACGCTTTGTAGAGGATGACGATCCCAATGATCCCGCCGATTAGCAGCAAGGTGTGGTTTTTCACGAAGTCGCTCACTCCGATAACGAACCGCGTGATCGTAGGCAGCGGTTTATCGCCGAGCATGTCGCGAAAAATCCCCTGAAACTTCGGCACGATGTAGACGAGCAAAAAGCCCATGATCGTGATCGCCATCGTCATGACGATTCCGGGATAGACCATTGCCGCCACGACCTTGTGTTTGACCTTTTGCGTCTTCTCCTGGAACTCGGCCAGGCGATTCAGCACAAGCTCGAGCACACCGCCGGCCTCGCCGGCTTTCACCATGTTCACATAGAGATGGTTGAAAATGCGCGGGTGCAGCGCGAGCGCGTCGGAAAACGCGCTGCCGCCCTGCACGCTGTCGGCGAGTTTGTCGATCGTCTTCTTGAGTGTGCGGTCGCGCTCTTGTTTGCCGAGAACGTTGAGACCGCGCAGAAGCGGAAGGCCAGAGTCAATCAGCGTTGCGAGCTGTCGCGTATAGATCATCAGCGTCTTTGGCTTAACGGTCTTGCGCTGGAAGAGGACGATCTCTTTTTTGAGTCCGCGCTGCTTCGGAGCGGCGGCGGCGCGGATCGCTCTGGCGGCTGCGCGTGAACCTTTGCCGTCGCGTCCGCCGGCTTTGCCTTCTTCGTAAACGCTGGTGGGGAAAAATCCCAACTGCCGCAACTGACCGATCGCTTCATTGCTGGAACCGGCTTCGAGCAAGCCGGTGGATTCCTGTCCACGGGCATCGAGCGCTACGTAATTAAAACGGGCCATGCGATTGTCGATCTAAGCGGCGGGGGCGGAATATTACTCGGTTTACGTTGCGCTGTCGAGGGGGATTAGAAATTCCAAAATCCAAAATCCAACGATTTTCCAACCTCTAACCACCGCGAATCCTCGTCGGGCTGCCCTCCAATGCACTGATGTTCTTGCTGCTCCGTCGTAATTTCGTGTAAACAGGCCGTGTGAGCTCGCGCGGAGTCCGGAGGATGTTGCCGACATTGCTTGTCCTCGGCTTGGTTTTCGGCTTGGGCGGGGCAGGCGAATTCCCTGCCATTAGCAAACGCGCTCTCGCTGAATCGCAGCCGAACGGATCCGCAGCAAACACGGCCAGATCGGCGCCCACTGTCAATGTTCAGCTCGTCTGCGACTCGATTCAAGCAACAAAAACTAAAGGATGTGCTTTTGCTGAGTATGTCGAGCTAAGTTCACCTCCAAAGTATTACCTTCGTGAAGATGCGACATTGCAGTTAAACTTCTCCGGAAGCTCGCCTGCGAATAGCTATTGCCACTACGACGGCGTTGCCAACAGATTCGCACACATCACCCAGCGCATTGATGGTGAGCTAACCTATTTTACCTTATACGACCACACAACCGAGCCCAATAATTGTCTGTGGGATTATCAGTGTAGCCCCGGTGACGGAACTAGCTCATGCTCGATCACAATCGATGATCCTGTGTCGATTTGTAGTGGATTGCTACCTGCCCAGTGTCCTCCACTACCGCCAGGAGCTACGAATGATTGTAGTGAGCCCTGGGATCCCTGTAATAAATGGGACTGTTGGTTCGGTAGTTACAATTGTAATACCGGCTGTATTATAGGGACAAATTGTAGCGATGGTGTAGATGTAATTACGGAGACTGAATGGTTCTACAACGCGCCGTGCAACGCCGGTGAACATAATGATGACGGTGTCGGCATGAGTGGATACTGGGTCTTATCCGAAGAGTACACGACAGCTCAGCTTATCCAAGACGCCATCGATCAACTGCCGTCATACCCCGGCACTTGGGATGGCACTTGCTCAGCCTATGCTAACACCGATGTATCCGAATATTCACGGACGTTGCGTCGGTTCAAATATAAGTTCACGTACCCGGCTGCAACGGAACGCTTCACGATTTTTTGGGTCGAGCGGTTCACGCCAGATGACGGCAGCCCGCCGACCGACACACCCTACTCGCAAACCCAAGATATCGGCGACACGGAGAGCGATGTTTTTGGGCCGCCGCCAGACCCAACCTCCAACGGAACCATCACGATCGAAGATGTAGTGGCGATCCAGATTGTGCCGGCTGCGGGGGTCGCTGGCGTTCTTGGCGATATGGTTACAAGCAATAACGGAAACACAGGTGAAAACCATTTCGTGTCACCGCCAAATCTTGTCACGCCTGGTGTAGCCTACCTGACATTCCAAGCGCAAGGCGTCGACGCGACACAATTCGCCAACTTGTACCAATGGGATGGTGGCAGGCCTGTTTCGGGCGACCCACTAAGCGTACGCGTTGCGCGAACTTCCGCTGAAAAGACAGTGCTGAGAATTCTGCGCAAAGCTGATGGGCAGGAAATGGCAAAGCTCAACGTTTGGATTGTCTCCGCGACCCCGACACCGCAAAAATTGGCGAAAAAAATAGCACGCACAGTAGCCAACACGACCATTTCAGTCGGGTACAGCTTCACTTGGGTCGTCGCCCCGGCAGAGATATTGACTGGTGAGCACCCGGCTCTCGAGGGGTTCGCAACCGTTGCGGCGCCCGGCGGGACGAATTCATGCGGCTTTAATCTAGCTGGAGGCGTCCGCGAAGAATGGGACAACTCCCGGCAGATCCGCGGCGTGATTACTAATCCGAATTCTCTTCCTCTTCACTGTGAAGATTGGCTCAGTACCGAATTCCCAAATTCGAATGTTGAGGGCAATGACGATATCCAGCAAGGCGACGAAACGAATAATCCTTACGGTAATGGCGGAATTCTGACGGGCAGAGATCCACCTTTTCGCCAATGGTCAAATAATATTGGCGCGCCGGGGAACACGATCGAGGAGGATCTGCATTTTCAAGAGTTTGTCCGACTGCAAATTGGTGGGTTTTGGTACCGAATTTCGGCGTGGCAGTTGTGGCGAGCTGACTTCAAGTTTATAAAGCCTATTGGCACCTCGCTCTGGCAGGACAACGGGAGTGATTCATATCTTAACCAATGAGTAGGAAAACTTTTGCAGTACGACTCGGTGCGATGGGCGGGATTTTGCTTTTGTCAGCGCTTTGGACCGCGGAAGTGGCTAATGCACAAGAGCGCCGCCCGCCCCGCGAAGGGACACCCAGCGCTTCTGAAATTCAGTATGTCCGGCAGCAAGCAGTTATCTACCGCATCGACCCGGCTGATGCCGCAAAAAACTACACGGCGATGTTCGATCCTGACCAAATGGCGGCTAGACAAGCCGAATGGTTTTTCGAGAAGCGTAAGGCGTACACGATTATTGCAGGGGCTCTGCCAAATCTCTCCGGAGGGGCTTACGCTGCCGCAATAGATCATCTCGTATCAAAGAAAAATTTTGATCGTGTTGTCTTTCAAGCCCTGGTGCAAGAGCTTGATTCGGTGAATGCGATTCCAGACACGGAGGGAAATGCAAATGAAGATCCTGGGGCAAGGGAAACTCTCAAACTGAAGATTTGGACCGCTCTCGCCCGTTGGCTTAACCTCCCGCAACCGAACATGAATGGGCCGCGCTACGATTTCGCCGATTTCGCGGCGTTCAGCGCACAAGCGAAGCAGAAGGCGGCCACAATGACGGTGAATTCGCCCTACTGATCGTGCTTCGCGCGCGGCCATTTTTTGAACTGGCTCTCCGCGCGATGGCCTCGCGCCAGGAGGCATGTTAGCTCTAGGTGTATTTTAGGACTTCGTCGATCGTGGTGTCGCCGGCGAAGATGCTGCGCAAGCCGTCGTGGCGGAGTGTGACCATGCCGAGCTCGATCGCTTTTTGCTTGATCGCGACGGTCGCGGCACGCTCGTTGATAAGCTCGCGCAACGGATCGGTGATCTTCATCAGTTCGTAAATTCCCTTGCGACCTTTGTAACCGGTGTTGTTACAGGCGTCGCAGCCTTTACCGTAAAAGAATTGTTTCTTGCCGATGTCGCGTTTGGAAAGTCCGAGCTCGGCGAGGAGGCTTTCGTCCGGGTGGTAGGCGGTGCGGCACTGCTGGCAAATGCTGCGGAGCAAACGCTGGCCGAGCACAGCTTCGAGCGTGGAGGAAATGAGAAAGGGTTCCACGCCCATGTCGATCAAACGCGTGACCGCGCCGGGTGCATCGTTGGTGTGCAGCGTTGTGAAAACGAGGTGGCCAGTGAGCGAGGCTTGCACGGCGATCTGCGCGGTCTCCAAATCGCGCGTCTCCCCGATCATGATCCGGTCCGGGTCCTGCCGCAAAAACGCGCGCAATACTCGCGCGAAGGTGAGGCCGATGCCTTCGTTCACCGGCACTTGAATGATGCCTTCGAGGTCGTACTCGACCGGTTCCTCGGCGGTAAGCAACTTCGAATCGATCGTGTTGATCTTGCGCAAACACGAATACAGCGTCGTCGTTTTGCCCGAGCCGGTCGGGCCGGTTGAGATAAAGATGCC
Source organism: Chthoniobacterales bacterium (assembly GCA_036522675.1). Lineage (GTDB taxonomy): Bacteria > Verrucomicrobiota > Verrucomicrobiia > Chthoniobacterales > UBA10450 > AV17. The sequence continues at coordinate 5,191 of DATDFJ010000237.1, forward strand.
GTTCGGTCGTTCGATCAACTCGAGCAAATAACTGTAGATGTAATCGGGCATGGCGAGCATCTCGAGATCGAGATTCACCGTCGTCCGATCGAGCACACGCAGGACGAGGCTTTCGCCGAATTGCGTGGGCAACGTCGAGACGCGCAGGTCGACGTGACGCCCCGCAATATTTTTCTGGATGCGGCCGTCCTGCGGCAGGCGTCGCTCGGCGATGTTCATATTTGCCATCACTTTGACGCGCGAAATGACCGGCAATGCGAGATGCCGCGGCGGCGGTGACATTTCGTAAAGCGCGCCGTCCACGCGATAGCGGATTTTGAATTCGTTCTCGAATGGCTCGAAATGAATGTCGCTGGCCCGGTCCTGGATCGCCTGATAAAGAATAAGATCGACAAAGCGGATGATCGGAGTCGCGTTCGCTTCGGCTTCGACCGCGGCGGTTTCATCCTCGCGGACTTGCAGCAGCTCGCCGGCTTCGCCGAGCTGCTTGAGGATGTCGTCCATACTCGCCGTCTCGCTGCCGTAATGTTGTTTGATCAGCTCCTCGACCTGATCGGACGGCGCGACGACAACATCGACATCTCGGCCGAGCGCGAAGCGCAGGTCCTCGCTCGCTCGCAGATCGAGCGGATCAACCAGCGCGAGGCGAATGGTGTTGCCGAGTAACCCGATCGGCAGCGCCCGATGCAACCGCGCCAACCCGCTCGGGATCAGGCGCAATATTTCCGGCCTAATTTCGCGGTTGGTAAGATCGACAAATTCGGTGCCGAGTCCTTCTGCGATGGTTTGATAAAAACCGAGCTCATCCACGAAACCGCTGTCGACCATCGCCTGGGCGATGGTCTTGCCGTTGAGCTCGGCTTCATTGAGCACGTCATCGACCTGCGACGGCTGCAATACGTTTTGCTCGATGAAAAGTTCGGCGACCTGTTTGTTATTCATCAGCTGATGTCCCCGATTGTGACCGAGATCACTTCGTCGGCGGAGGTGACGCCGGCGAGAATTTTGCGCACGCCGTCTTCGCGCAACGTGCGCATGCCGAGCTCGCGGGCGCGTTGTCGCAGGAGCATGGTCGAGCTGCGTTTGTTGATCATGTGACGGACGTCGTCGTCGATGATAAAAATTTCGAAAATACCCATGCGGCCGCGGTAACCGGTGCGGCGACACTGGTCGCAACCGACCGGTTTCATTACCTGCGCGTCACGGAGTTGACCGGGCTCGATATTCAACGCACGCAGCTCGGTTTCGGTGAGCTCACCCGGTTCCTTGCACTCCGAGCAAAGACGGCGGACGAGCCGCTGCGCCATGATCGCGCGCACCGACGATGCGACAAGGAACGGCTGCACGCCGATGTCGACCAGACGCGCGACGGCCGAAGGCGCGTCGTTCGTGTGGAGTGTGCTGAAAACAAGGTGACCGGTGAGACTCGAAGCCGTGGCGATGTTCGCCGTCTCGGCATCGCGGATCTCACCAATCATGATCACATTCGGTGCCTGGCGCAGAATCGAGCGCAACGCCGCCGGAAAGGTCATGCCGATTTCCGAATTCACCTGCACCTGATTGATCCCGGTCATTTGATATTCGATCGGCTCCTCGACCGTGATGATCTTGCGGTCGGGTTTGTTGATGTAATGGAGACACGCGTAGAGCGTCGTGGTTTTTCCCGAGCCGGTCGGGCCGGTCACGAGAAGAATACCATCCGGCAGTTTGATCAATCGCTCGAACGCTTCCTGATCGTCGCTGAAGAACCCAAGCTCAGGCAGGCCGAGGATGAGGCTCGTTTTGTCGAGCACGCGCAGGACCATGCTCTCGCCGTGGTTGGTCGGAATGGTGGAGACACGGAGGTCGATTGGTCGCTTTTTGATTTTCACCTGAATGCGCCCGTCCTGCGGCAAACGCTTCTCCGCGATGCTCATTGAACCGCTCATGATCTTGAGCCGGCTGACGATGGCCGACTGCAAACGCTTCGGGGGCGCCTGCATTTCCTGGAGGACGCCATCGATGCGGAAACGGACGCGGAATTTTTTGTCGAGCGGTTCGAGATGAATGTCGCTCGCGCCGAGGCGGTGCGCCTCGATCAACAGCATCGAGACGAGCCGAATGATGGGCGCGTCGGCTGCATCGGTCTCGGCCAGCGCTGCGCCGTCGCCGAGCTCGAGGCCAAGATCGACATCGCCGATTTTCTCTTGGATGACATCGGCCGCTTCATCAGCGGTGCCGTAGTATTTGATGAGCGCCTCGCGGATTTTGTCCGGGCTCGTGCAGACGAGCTCGATCTCGCGTTGCAGGAGAAAACTGAGGCTATCGATCGTGTCGATGTCGAGCGGGTCGCCGACGGCGACGATGAGCCCGCCTTCGCCGAAAGCTACCGGAATGACTTTGAATCGGCGGGCGTCCTCGGCCCGAATCTGTTTGATGATGGGGGGCGGGATCACGATCGAGGAGAGGTCGATCCAATCCATGTGCGCTTGCGCGGCGAGCGTGCGCGACACGTCGGTCTCGGTGATCACGCCGTCGCGAATGAGGCGGTCGACGACATTGACGGCGCCGTTGAGCCGAGCGCGGGCGCTGTCAATCTGCGGCCGGGTCACCAATCCGGCATCGTGCAGCAGGTCGAGGACGTAGGTGTCGTTTCTATGCACAGCCCTTCAGTGTAACCCAAGCCCTACTCAACCGTCACGCTTTTCGCCAGATTGCGTGGTTTATCGACATCCCGACCAAGCACGACGGCCAGATGATACGCCAAAAGTTGCAACGGCACCACATTGAGAATCGGGCTCAGGATGTCCGGCGCGCTCGGCACCGAGATGATGTCGTTGGCGATGCCTTTGAGCTGCTTCTCACAGGTGCCGCTCGTGATGGCGATGATC
>DATDFJ010000238.1:0-2626 GCA_036522675.1 Chthoniobacterales bacterium
CAAAACAGATCGCGCGATTGGTAATTTTCCTGCTTTTCTGATTGAGCATTGCAGCTTGAGCGGTAGGAGTTCTCCGCGTCTGGTAAGATCGACAATGAAGCTTTGGGTGGGCACGTCGGGTTTTCAATATGAGGAGTGGAAGGGGAATTTTTATCCCGCAGATTTGCCTGCGGCAAAGATGCTGCCGTTTTACGCCGAGCGATTTGCGACCACCGAGATCAATTACAGCTTTCACCGGGTGCCGGCGGCGAAAACGATCGAAAGCTGGAAGACGGTCACGCCCGAGAATTTCCGCTTTGCGCTGAAAGCGCCGCAAAAAATCACGCATTGGTCGAAGCTGCGCGATTGCTCCAATACGCTGGAATATTTCTACGCGGTCGTGGCGAAGCTGGGCGACAAGCTCGGGCCCGTCCTGTTCCAGCTTCCTCCAAGCTTCAAGAAAGACGCCGCCGTTCTCGGCTCATTTCTCCGCGAACTTCCCTCGTTCCCGGCGGCGTTTGAGTTTCGGCACAAATCGTGGTTCGACGACGAGATTTTTGGGCTCTTGAAGGCGCGCAAGATCGCCCTGTGCGTCGCCGACACCGAAGATATAAGCACGCCGCCGAAGATCACGACTGATTACGGTTATTTGCGATTGCGGCGCGAAGATTATCAAAAGATCGACATCGAACGCTGGGCCAAGTTTGTGCGCGCCCAGGAAGGCAAATGGCGCGAGACCTATATCTACTTCAAGCACGAAGAGAGCGGCGTCGGGCCCAAACTGGCGAGCCAACTCGTGAAACTCCTCAGTGCATAAAAGTCGCTCGGGCAGGTGCGAAAAATCTCTTCGCAACTTTGCATCGCTTTTCGGCGTTTCACGTGTATAGTGCGCGCGGTTCCGCTCGTCGCCCCGAAAAGAAAAATTCAGATATGAGATACCGTTTCCTCCGAAATTTCGCGATCGCCTGTGCGGTCCTGGTTTTCTCGCTCGTCGCTACCCGCCTTTGCGTCGCTGCGCCGGCTGGCGTTCTGGATGAAAATCATCCCGCGGTGCAGGCTGTGATGTCGGTACAAAACGAGATCACGTCGCAACTGCTGGAGCGCGCGGAAGTTTTAGGAACTGCCGTCGGTGTGGACACGTCGGGCAATCCGTTGCTCAGCGTCTACATCAATCGCGACTCCCCGAGCGCGGGCGCAACCTTGGCGAGTCTGCCGCGCGAGATTCACGGTGTCGCGGTGCGTGGCGAACTAATGGAAGAGATCCGGGCGATGGGTTACACCGGCAAACAAACCCCGCCGATCTCGCTCGGCACTTCCGGAGGTTGGAAGTACGACTCGGCCAACGGTTACTGCTGCAGCGGTACACTCGGCGCGGTCGTTTCCATTGGCGGGGTGCAGCACATCTTGAGCTGTGCCCACGTCCTCGAAGGCGACACCGTTACCGGTGGCAACGGCCGGATCGCCCAAACTGGCGATGCGATTATTCAGCCGGGCCTGGTTGATGTCGAATGCGCCAGCTCCAGCGCGCAAACTGTCGCGACGTTGGTCAAAAAGAATTCACTCAACGTAAGCAATACCGACTGTGCCATCGGCAAATGCGTTAGCGGGATGGTTAGTATCTATGACAATATTCTCGGCATGGGTATTCCGTCGAAAACGACACTCGCCGCCGTGCTTAATCAGAAGGTGAAAAAAAGCGGACGCACGACCGGGACCACACACAGCACGATCAACGGCTTGAACGCGACTGTGAAGGTCACCTTCACGAAAGAATGCGGCGGCGCGGACTGGACCAAAACCTTTACCGGTCAGATCGTGGTGAACAACCTTCCAAACTACACATTCCTGAACAGCGGCGATTCCGGTTCGCTCATGGTTGAGGACGTCGCGACTTACCCGCGGCCGATCGGCTTGCTCTTCGCTGGTAACACCTCACAGGCCTTTGCCAATCCGATCGGTTCGGTGTTGACGTTCCTGAACGCGACGATGGTCGGCCACTAGCGTGCGCACTGCCGGTTCAGCGGTTCTTCTCCTGATCTGCGGCGTAATCATGGCACAAAGCAGTTCACCGTCTCCGAGGCGCGACATCAACCTTGTCCTCGCCGCGCACGACAAGCAGTTACTCGCAATTGACGGAGTGGTCGGCGTCTACGTTGGCACGCTCGAAGATCGACATACCCCATGTTTGAAGGTGATGCTTGCGAAGGACACACCGGAATTACGCCGCGCGATTCCGGCGGCGATTGAGGGTCACCCGGTGGTGATCGAAGTTACCGGCGAAATCCGCGCGCTGGACAAACCATAGGCGCCTCTCGAATTGGGAGGGAACGCCACCTTCGCATCGGGACGACGTCACCCCCTACAATGTTTTCAGATATTCGATCAGATCGCGTTTTTGTTCGGCCGTAAGTTTCGTGCCGTAATCGTGACCGGAATTCGAATTGCCGCTCGCGCTTGTTTCCAGCAGGTAAGCGCCTTCATCGGTGTAGCCCATTTCATTCTCATCGAACGCGCGCGAGCCCCGATGGAAACTTTTTGCCCGCTCGGCCGGTGCGGTGAGCAATTCGCGCATCGTTCGGACTGAGCCGTTGTGAAGATAAGGCGAGCGCGCCCACACGCCGCTCAGGGTCGCCGCCCAATATTTCCC
>DATDFJ010000239.1:0-4285 GCA_036522675.1 Chthoniobacterales bacterium
ATCGAGTGTGCTTTTGACAAAGCCAAGTAGTTCGCCCCAAGCGAACTAGGTTGGAGGAGACGCTTTATGAAATTACGGAATTATTTATTACTTTTGCCACTGGCATTTGTCGGCTGCGCCTACGAAGCACCGGCGCCGCCAGTCACTACGACCACAACCGTAACCCGTGAGACGACCACGACCGGTCCGGTAGCTGGCGAAGTTCTGGTCACGCAAGCGCCGCCGGCGCCGCGGGTGGAAGTACAAACCGTCGCGCCCGGGCCAGGTTACGTTTGGACGCCCGGTTACTGGCGATGGACGGGCACCGATTATGTGTGGACGAGCGGCGCGTGGGTGGTGCGCCCGCGTGCGAACGCCGTGTATGTGCGCGGCCATTGGGAGCATCGTGCCGGCGGCTGGGTCTGGATTCCCGGTCACTGGCGGTACTAAACGTCACGACAAAGTCCTTGCAGCCTCTCCCTTGCCTGAAAGGGAGAGGCTGATTTCTTGTACGCGAACATGCGATGAAGATTCGTGTCCAATTCTATTCGCAACTGCGCGACCGGGCGGGACGCCAGGCGGTCGATGTCGATCTTACTGAAGGAGCAACGGTGGGCGACCTGCTTGACAAGATTTATCACGAAATGCCGCCGCTCCGCGCGCATGACAAAGCGATCCTTACCGGCGTGGGCGTCGAATTCGTCGAGCGCGATTACGTGATCAAACCAGGGGATGAAATTTCGGTGATGCCGCCGGTTCAGGGCGGATGAGAAAATGCCAAATCCCAAGTCTTTGGGATTTGGCATTTGGAGCTTGGGATTTCGAAGCGTGCTAGTCGCGGAAGTTCTTGAATCCCGTCGCCACACCGAAGTCGCTGCCGCGCACAAAGTGAATCACCGCCTGCAAATCGTCTTTCTTTTTTCCGGTCACACGAATTTGTCGATCTTGCAGTTGGCTCTGCACCTTGAACCCCTGCGATTTGATCGCCTGTATGATCTCTTTCGCCTTGGTGCCTTCGAGACCTTGAGTGATTTTCACTTCCTGGCGCGCGTGACCAACCGATGAAATCTCCGGTTCGACCTGTTCGATATTGCGGAGATCAACGCCGCGTTTGGACAATTTGCCGATCACGACTTCGCGCAGACTTTTCAGATGCGCGGCGTCATCGGCGGTCAAAACGATTCGGTCCTTCTCCTGAATGATTTCCGTTTTCGCATCCTTGAGGTCGAACCTGGTGGCGAGCTCTTTGCGCGCCTGATTGAGCGCGTTGTCGACCTCCTGTTTGTCTACTTCCGAGACGATATCGAACGAAGGCATGGTTCAGGGATTGGTTTCAGCCACGCGAATGTTGCCATGCTCGGCACGAATTTTCACGCGCACATCGCCGCCATCGCCCACCACCATGTCGATCTTGTTCATGGGCTCGGCGCGACGATTTTCCTTTTCCATGAAATCGTTGGCGATCTTGCCCGTGGGCGATTCGGCATCGAGATGAAACGCCGCGTCACCGGGGAAAAAACTCCAGATGTGCCCGTGCTCGACCATTCCTTCGACCGAAAATTTTTCGCGTTCCCACCAATCGAACGACAGGTTGAGATTTCCGGTGCCAAGATTGAGCTGGAGGCGAGTAAAGCAATTGCGGGCAAACATCAGGCCATTGCCGAGCCGGGCTTCGACGCGCTCGCCGTGCAGGCCTTCAACGGCGAGCTCGCCACTGGCCAATTCCGTGCGCACGACCCGCGCCGTTTCCGGCACGACGATGACGTAATCGACCGTGCCCGAGCGATCGGACAATCCCCACTTCGGCTTTGGCGGATAATCGGTCGTGACCGACGCTGACTCCGGAGCAGTCGTGATGTTGATTTTGATCTGCGCGAGTCGCGCGGTGGAGTAAGCTTTTTTAACCGCGTGCACCTTTAATTCATCGCCGCCACCGTAGATGCGAATTGATCCATCCTGGTTGGCGACCGTCACCGCGGCCTCGGAATTCAATGGATAGGTTTCATTGAGCGTCTCCTCCAGGGGGACATGACCGTTTCCGCCGCAGCCAGGAAACGAAAAGGTGACTGCCAGGGCGACACACACGCGCAAAACCGCCGAGGGCAAAAGCGGACGCGCGGCGACGTTGGCTCGCTGCACTGATTGGCGTGCGGTCAATCGGGGCCCGGCAGCCCGAGCAGACGAATGATCACACGCGCGCCGTAGATCACGGCCGAGCCGGCCGTTGCCAGCATGAGCGCGAAAAAGAAAACCTCCGCCACATAACTCCAGCGCGCTTCGGCGCGGAAATATTCGCGGCTGATCGCGAGGAACGACGCCTTCGAGCGACCGGCGTGTCCGCCACTCCAGCGACCGAAGCCACTCTGCTGGTAGGACCAATTGAGTATGGGTGCAGTGGGCGTGCGGCGCCGCGCGAACGAATTGGCGCGTTTGCTCTGGCGCGTCATGTCGAATGTCGGTTTCATCTTTCTTCCCGGTGAGACGTTCGTGCCCTCGTCGTTGGATTCAATCGTTTTCGCCCAGGTGTCAACTGCGCTGCGAGGAAAAATGGATGGCGCTTTCCGCGGCGTGCGGTTGTTCTGCCTGTGAATCGAGTGGCGCGACCCGCCAGGTGGAAGCACATTAAGCGATGCATCGACCGGCCAGCGCGAGTGTTGATTGGAAAACGCTGCGCGAGGATTTTCCCATCCTCCGCGAGCGCGTCCATGGCCGGCCTCTGATTTACTTCGACAACGCCGCGACGACGCAAAAACCGCGTCCGGTGCTGGAAGCATTGCGCCAGTATTACGAGCACACCAATGCCAATGTCCACCGCGGCCTGCACGAGCTGAGCTCGCGCGCGACCGAAGCCTACGAACAAGCGCGGCAACGCGTCGCCGATTATCTCGGCGCTGCCATCGCCGAGGAAATCGTGTTCACACGCGGCACGACCGAGAGCATCAATCTTGTTGCGCAGGCGTGGGGCGGAAAATTCGTCCGCGCCGGCGACGTCATCCTGCTCACGGAAATGGAGCACCACAGCAACCTCGTCCCGTGGCAGCTCCTCGCCGAGCGCTGCGGCGCGGTTCTGCGCTTCGTGCCGGTCAAAGACGACGGCACCCTCGATCTCGACCGGCTGCCGGCGCTGCTCACACCTGAGGTGAGACTGTTCGGCTTCACGCACGTCTCGAACTCACTCGGCACGATCAATCCGGTGCGCGAGCTCTGCGAAAAAGCGCGTGCCGTGGGGGCGTTGACGCTCGTGGACGGCGCGCAAAGCGCGGGCCACATGCCCGTCGACGTGCAGGAGCTCGGCTGCGATTTCTATGCTTTCTCCGGCCACAAAATGTGCGCACCCACCGGGAGCGGCGCGCTTTACGCCCGCGCCGAAGTGCTCGAGTCGATCCCGCCCTGGCACGGCGGCGGCGAAATGATCGTAAGCGTGACCTTGGAAAAAAGCGCGTTCAAAAAACCGCCGCACCGATTCGAAGCCGGCACGCCGAACATCGCCGGCGCCATCGGTCTGGCCGCGGCGATCGATTACATCGAGAAGATCGGACGCGCTATGATCTTCGAGCACGACGCGGAGCTAACTGCTTACGCGCTCGAGCGCATGACCGAAGTGCCAGGAATGCGTTTGCTCGGCCCGCGCGGCGAGCGCGGCGCGATCGTCGGGTTTGTCATGGACGCCGCGCACCCGCACGACCTGACCACATTTGCCGATCAACAAGGACTCGCTCTGCGCGGCGGCCATCATTGCAATCAGCCGCTCATGCGCCGGTTCGGCGTGCCCGGCACGACGCGCGCGAGCTTTTATTTCTACAACACCGAAGAGGAAATCGATCGCATGATCGACATCTTGCGCGACGCGGTGCGGTTCTTCTCATGAACGTGGAACTCGAAGAGCTTTATCAGGAAGTCATTCTCGATCACTCGCGCCGGCCCCGGAATTTCGGCGAACTGCCAGGTGCGGCCGTGATCGTGCACGGCGATAATCCCGCCTGCGGCGATGAGATTCATCTTGCCGTCCGCTTCGGCGACAACGGCTCGCTGGAAGACATCAAGTTCACCGGCCACGGCTGTGCCATCAGCCAGGCGTCGGCCTCGATGATGACGATGAAGCTCAAAGGCAAAAGCCGCGACGAGACGATGTCGATCTTACGCACATTTCACGATCTGGTTACGGGCGAAACGCCACCTGAGGCACGCAAGCTCGGCGATCTTCAGTTGATGGAAGGCGTGCGCAAATTCCCGCAGCGCGTCAAATGCGCCATGCTCGCCTGGCGCGCCGTCGAACAAGCTCTGCAACAAACCAGCGGCGAAGCCA
>DATDFJ010000240.1:0-4620 GCA_036522675.1 Chthoniobacterales bacterium
CCACCAGTTGTCTCGGTATTCTACGATCTTGATTATTCCGGTATCGGTCGCGAGCAACCTGAAACTGTCATTACCTGCATTTGGGCCGATGGTCGCATTGTCTGGTCGCGAGACCGCACAAAAGGCGGCGCTCCGTATTTCACCGCGCACATCGCGCCGAAGCGATTGACGAAGTTCCTCGCCTCGCTCGACGCCAAATGCCTCTTCGCTCGTAAGGTCTGGTTTATGCAAGCCGTTGATTCGCCGCATCACGACATCAACATCATCGACGGCGAGCGACGATTGGTGCTGGTTTCCAGCAGCGACTACGTTCACGCCAGCAAGACACCCAACTGTGTCACCGAACTCTCCGACGCGATGCCTTACGTTCGGCAGCAGTTGGAGCGACTGCTACCGCGACAGGGTGCCGCCGATGCCTAACTTCAACTATGATCTGCGCGGAGTTCCTCAGTGAACTCGCCCAACTAGGCGGTGGAAGCTAACTCCGTGCGTCACGCGTGCGCTTCGGTCGAGGAAACGAGGCGACGGACGAGGTCTTCGAGTGTGACAATGCCGCGGAAATTTCGTTGTCGATCCAGCACGGCCGCCAAGCCGAGCCGCGCCACGCGCAAGCGCTGCACAATGCGGTAAGCCGGCTCGTCTTCGGTCGTGGTGACGATTCGCCGCATGAAATAGTTCAGCGGTCGGTCACCATTTTCTTCCAGCAGAATGTCGAGTACGTTGATCAAGCCGCTGGGTTGACCGGCTGAGTTGATCACGGGCAAACGGTCCAAGCCGGATGAATTGCCCAGCTCGAGCGCTTCTTCGATCGAACTGTCCGGCCGAACCGCAACGACTTTGGACAGCGGCACCATCACGTCGCGCGCTTTGACTCCGCGAAAATCGACTACGTTATGAATCATTGCCCGCTCGGTCGCGGTCAGACCGCCTGCGCGCTCGCTTTCCGCCGTGATTTGTTTCAGTTCTTCGCGCCCGGCAAAGAGCCGGCGAGTCTCGGCGCGCTTCGGCAGCAACAATTGGCGCAGGCGCGAACCAACCTCGAGCACCGGCCGCATCAGACGCGTGACAAGCTCAAGCAAACCGGCCAGCCGCGCGAGCGCGCGAAATGGAAACCGCCGAAACAGCGCTTTCGGCAACACGGAAAGGACAAACAGATAGATCGGCAGCGCGGCGAAGAACGCGAATAAGAAACCGATGGAGCCAAACGAGCGAACGAATTGTCGCGTGAGCAAGACCAAACCCACGATGTCGGCTGCGTTTGTAATGAGCAGGACAGTGATAAGAAGCCGCTCGGGATGTTTGAGCAGCCGGTTCAAGCGCACGGCTGCCGGCACACGCCGTTTCACGTTTTGACGCAGCCGCACCGGATCGACCGAGAGCAAACCGCTCTCGATTCCGTTGAAGAAAAAGGAAACGACCCAGCAACAAAGAATGATCAGCGCGATCGTCATGCCGCGACGCGATTGGTGGGACGCTCGTCCACCTCGCCGGCTCCGGTTGTTTTTTCGAGCAACATTTCCCTGATCCGTTTGCGCCCGGCGCGCCGCACGGTGATCGCGAGCCGCGGGATTTCGAGCTGCGTCCCTGACGCTGGCAAATAGCCGAGCCGGTTGAAAACGAATCCACCGATGGTGTCGATCCCTTCCGCTTCGATTTCGAAGCCAAGGTGCTCGCTCAAATCGTCCAGGCGCGCGTCGCCGCTGACGAGGAACTTTCCCTGCTCGAGCGGCTCGATGTAAAGATCGACATCTCCAGTCGGCAGCGCGTCGCTCAAGATTTCCTCGACGATGTCGGCCATGGTGATGACGCCTTCCGTGCCGCCAAATTCGTCAACCACGACGGCGATACCCTGGGCGTGAGTCAGGAACAATTTCAGCAACTCCAACGCGCGCATCGTCTCCGGCACGAACGACGGCAAGTCAAGACTCGCCGTGTAGTGCTCCGATGGATCGAGCAAAAATCGTTTCACGTCGATGATCCCGAGGATTTGATCCGGCGTATCCACATAAACCGGCACGCGCCGGTAGCGCTTCTCTTTGATTCGAGCAATGGCTTCTTCGTTGGTCAGATCGTCCGGCAGCGTGAACGCGTCCACGCGCGGGGTCATGCAATCCTTGGCCGTTTTGTCGCCGAGCTTGATGATCTCCTGGATCATTTCGGCTTCGGCTTCCTGGAGCGCGCCTTCTTCCTCGCCGATCTCGACTAGGGTTCCAAGTTCTTCGTCGCTCATCTGCGGGCGCACGCGCAAGTGAAGCGGCGTGAGAAGATCGACAATTCTTGTGCTCGTACTTTCCAAAGCGCGACCGATGCGATCGAGCAATGGCATCATGATCTTCAAAGTGATGGCGCCAAGCGCCGAGAGCCGATACGGCGCGGACAGCGCGAGTAGTTTTGGAATCAGATCACAAACCAAAACGACGACGGCGAAAATCGCGACCGCCGTCAGCCACGACGGCATCCGCATTGGCAAAGCGCCTCGCCAGACAAGGACAAGGTAGAGCACAATCAGCGGCACCTTGATCAGTCCGTCGCCGAGCAACAGTCCGTTCAACACCCGTCGCGGATGTTCGCGAAAATGGCGCACGAATCCGGTCAGGGCCGGATGATTTTGCTCGAGGCGGCGGAGTTGATGCCGCCTGAGCGCGAAGAGCGCAGTTTCCAATCCGGAAAACAGTGCTGAAAAAACGATCAAGACCGCGATAAGCGCGAACAGCGCGATCAAAACCGCAGCCATCATTGCTCCGCCCGCGCCCGCCTGGGCGACTGCTCGTTCTCCACGAATCTGGGTCTGCGTTTGCCCATTGTCTGAGCCGCGATCAAGTTATGCGCTCCATGAGCAAAGGCGAGCGGATTTCGCAATTGGTCGAGAAGCTCCTCGGCCAAGATGTCGACTCGGGCGCCGTAGCGGATTCCGCGAAGGCGGCTCTTGCAGGCGGTGATATTGCGCAGCACCCTTTTTACCGCGCCTATTTCCAATGCTGGAACGAACGGCGCTACTACGAGGCGCACGATGTCCTCGAGCAGCTTTGGATCAAGACCGATTCGCCCGATGCGGATTTCTTCAAAGGTCTAATCCAAGCCGCGGGCGGTTTTGTTCATCTCCAGAAAAATTTCGAGCAACCGTCGCATCCGAAACATAGCCGGCGTTTGCAACCCGCTGTGCGTTTGCTGCGCCTGGCGGAAAAGAACCTGTCGACCTTTACCCCGCGCCATCACGGCTTCGATGTCGGCGCGTTGTGCCGCCTGTTGCACGAACACGCCGAGCAGATCGTCGCGTCCGATTACCAGACTAACCCGTGGTCACCGGAGACCGCGCCGAAGTTGCAGTTGCTGTAGGGTCGGCGCGCTGCGCCGACCGGACGGTCCGAGCCGGACTGGCATGGCAGCGCGGCGGCCCTACCTGGTGAAAATCAGTTTGCAGCCGGCGATCGTGAGCACGAACGCCAGCAAGATTGAAATCGTGCGACTCGGGAATCTTCGGCTGCCCAAATGCGAGCCGACAAGACCGCCAATGATCGCTGCCGCTGCTAGATACATTCCGAGTAACGGAATCGAGTGAGTTGCGCTGAAATAACCCAGCAGCCCTCCTATCGAGTTCACCAAGATAAACAGCGCGGAAGCCGCGGCCGCTTGTCGAATCCGCGCCCATCGGCAAAACAACAACAGGGGCGTCAAAAAAATTCCGCCACCGGTGCCGGTCAGCCCGGCCAAAAGCCCGAGCCCTGCGCCCGCGCCGATCGCGAGCGGCCTCGATGGAGTTGTGATGTTCGGCGGATCAGCCCGGCGAAAAATCAAACGCACCGCTGAAAAGAGCAGCACGACGCCGATCAAGATTCTCAGAATCGCGGCCGATGGTTGGAGATAACCGCCGAGATACGCCGCCGGAATCGAAAGCAGGGCAAATGGCCAAAACAATTTCCAGGAGAAATAGCCGGCGCGCCAAAATTGGAACGTGCCAATCGTCGCAACCAAAATATTCAAGACCAACGCGGTCGGCCGAATCGTCGTCGCCGCGGTGCCAAACAGCGCCATCGTCGCGATGTAACCCGACGCTCCGGCATGCCCGACTGATGAGTAAAGAAACGCGATCAGACCAATCGCGAAAAAGAGAAGAGCGAAATGTGTGGGCGTCACTCAATGACGAATGCCGAATGACGAATGACGAATCAACCACGAATGCCAAAGCAGCGCCGGCTGTAGAGTGCGCTGTTCTCAGCGCATTGCGCCCAGCGCACGTTGAAAGCGCCAAAGCATCCGCTGAAGACAGCGGACACTACAGCACGCGTTGCACTATCGCTGTCATCCTGAACGAAGTGAAAGACCTCACAGTCGAAGTATGGGTCGCACAATCTATCCAGCGTGATCAACGAGCTTTTGAAAGATCCCTCGCTTTCGCTCGGGATGACTAGCTTTTTGTCGGAATGACAGCAGCCTTACTACTCATACCAATCATCATGGCCGCTGAAGTTCAACCGGGTCACGCCGAGCACGCCAACCGCCTCGCGCGCGAGAAGTCCCCCTACCTTCTCCAGCACGCGCATAATCCCGTCGATTGGTATCCGTGGGGCGAGGAAGCTTTCGCCAAAGCGCGCAAAGAAAATAAACCGATCTTTCTCTCGG
>DATDFJ010000241.1:0-3660 GCA_036522675.1 Chthoniobacterales bacterium
TGGGTCGCGAAGAACGTCGTAGCCGCGGGTCTCGCCTCCAAATGCGAAATCCAATTCGCCTACGCGATTGGTCATCCCGAGCCGCTCAGCGTGCACATCGAGACGTTCGGCACACACACGGTCGACGAATGCGCGATCGAAAGCGCCATCAGATCGACATTCAGCTTTAAACCGGCCGAGATCATCGAGCAGCTCGATCTGCTACGGCCGATCTACTCAAAAACGACGAACTACGGACATTTCGGCAAGATCGATGATTCGGACATCACGTGGGAGCAAACGAACAAGACCAGCGAACTCAAGAGAGCAACCCGATGAGAAAGTACACAGCATTAATCAAAAAAGCAGATAACTGGTGGATCGGTCGCGTCGCTGAAGTTCCCGGCGTTTTATCGCAAGGCAAAACGCGCGAGGAACTTTTGGAGAATCTGCAATCAGCGCTCGACGAAGCTCTGGAGATGTATCGTGAGCGCGCCGTTGCCGAAGAATCGGAAGGTTGGACGGAGAAAATCGCGATCGAGTGAAGCGCCGCGTTCTGGTGAAATATTTAAACGAACATGGTTGCAGATTGGCGCGCGAAGGGGCGCGGCATTCGTGGTTTGAAAATCCCGCGAATAATCAATTCGCATCCGTGCCGCGGCACACTGAAATCAGCACTCACTTAGCCCGCGACATTTGCAAAGAGCTCGAGATCCCGAGGCCGCCATTCAAATAATTTATGAGCACGACAACTACCGAAACGAAAACGAAACAGGATTTCAAAGTCGCCGACATATCGCTGGCCGATTTTGGCCGCAAAGAAATTTCGATCGCGGAGAAGGAAATGCCCGGGTTGATGGCGATCCGGGAGAAGTATGCGCCGGATAAACCGCTCGCCGGCGTGCGCATCACCGGTTCGCTGCACATGACGATCCAGACGGCGGTGTTGATCGAGACACTTGTCGATCTTGGAGCGAGCGTGCGCTGGGCGTCGTGCAATATCTTTTCAACGCAAGATCACGCCGCCGCCGCGATCGCCAAAAGCGGTGTCTCAGTCTTCGCGTGGAAGGGCGAATCGCTCGAGGATTATTGGTGGTGCACTTATCGGGCGCTTTCGCATCCCGACGGCAAAGGCCCGCAGCTCGTGGTTGACGATGGCGGCGACGCGACCCTGTTGATTCACAAAGGTTACGAGCTCGAAGAAGGCAGCGATTGGACCAAAACCGAATCAGCGAACAAGGAGGAGCAGGTCATCAAAGATCTGCTGCTCGAGGTCCAGCGCGAGAACCCGTATCGCTGGCATGAAATCGCGAAAGATTGGCGCGGGGTTTCGGAAGAAACGACCACCGGCGTGCATCGTCTTTACAAAATGGCGCAGGAGAACCGGCTGCTCGTCCCCGCGATCAACGTCAACGATTCAGTCACTAAGTCGAAGTTCGACAATCTCTACGGCTGCCGCCATTCGCTTGTCGATGGGTTGAACCGCGCGCTCGATGTGATGATCGCCGGAAAGGTCGCGGTCCTGTGCGGGTACGGCGACGTCGGCAAAGGCTGCGCCCAATCGTTGCGCGGCCAGGGCGCGCGCGTCGTCATCACGGAGATCGATCCAATTAATGCGCTGCAAGCCGCGATGGAAGGCTACGAAGTCACGACGCTCGAGAACACGTTAGGCCGCGGCGACATTTACATCAGCGCGACCGGCAACACCGACGTGATCACGCTCGAGCACATGGAGAAAATGAAAGACCAGGCCGTCGTCGGCAACATCGGCCATTTCGACAATGAAATTCAGGTCGATGCGCTCAACAACGCCAAAGGCGTGACGCGCACAAACATCAAACCGCAGCTCGACAAGTACACGTTTTCCGACGGTCATGAAATCTTCCTGCTCTCCGAAGGCCGCTTGCTAAATCTCGGCAACGCGACCGGTCACCCCAGCTTCGTCATGTCGAATTCATTTTCCAACCAGGTGCTCGCCCAGCTCGACCTCTGGAAGAACCGCGAAAAATACAAAGTCGGCGTCTACGTCCTCTCGAAAAAACTCGACGAACAAGTCGCGCGCCTGCACCTCGAAAAAATCGGCGCCAAACTCACCGAGCTCACCCCGAAACAAGCCGATTACCTCGGCGTCCCAATCGACGGCCCATTCAAATCAGAGCACTACCGCTACTGACGCTTGGAGCGTGCTCCATCACGTCGACGAATTAATGGGACGCCACGTAGGACGTCCTGCCATTTACCAAAACAGCTTTTGCATTTCCACGCGCGTGACTTCGACGTAAGCGCAGCCGGGTTGTTTGCTGTGGCGCCATTTGCCTGAGACGCGCACGCGACGATTGCGATGTGCGGCATCGGTCAAAACTTTGGTTTCACGCATCGACGCCGCCAAAGGGATTGACGCCGATCGTCCCTCGCCGAAGACGAACATGATCTGCGATGTGCAAGGTTGTCCCTGATAAAATGTGACCGTGCCGACTTGATTGAACGAGGTTCCCGAAGCCGCGGCTTTCATGACCGGTCGCGTTTTCTGTGGTTCTGCACAACTCGCGAGCACAAACGCGATCGCGAAGATCGACAACGAACGTAAGCGCAAATTCATAGGGCTATTTCTGCTCGAGAAACTTTTGACCGTTCCAGGTGAATTTGCGCACAATTTTTCCGGTTTTCTCGCTCCAGACAAGAATGGTTCGACCGCGTCGAGGTAGCTCGAATTTCCAATCACCTGCGCCCGTGGCAGCGTCAGCCATGGGGAAAATCGAGGCCGGCGCCTTGTGCATTTTTCCAAGTTCGCGCGCGTGGATCCAGACGACGCATGCGCGGTCATGGCATAGGACAAGCTTCGCACAGTCGTATCTCCTTAGCTTATGAAACTGTTTCGCAAAAGCCGGGCGGCGGCGCAACCGGCGCAGATCATCGATGTGCCGCCGTTGCCAGTGCCAGCCCGGGCAGTGCAACCGCCGCGCACGATTTCTTTGACCGCCGAGCACAAAAGCTTGCTCGAGAAACCGGTCGACCCGCGCGTTGACCGAATCATGCAGGAAATTTACGCCGACCGCGCCGCGGCGGAGGCAGCGTTGAAAACGCGCCGCATCATCGCATTTCCGAGCGGCGATTCAGGCGAGCGCCACGTCATCCAAGGCGCCGACGGTTTCTGGCGAATCATTCCCGGCCCGGCGCCGACGACGTTGAACGAATTCTTCGACGCGCTCTGAACGTCAGTTTCCGCGACCGACAAGGAACGGTAACATTGCGAAAGCGCGAAGGTGGAACGCGTTGGTAAATCTTACGCGGCTTCGCCGCGCTTAAATTTAACATCGTCTTCGGAGAAGCCGATACACCTTGCGCGCACGCTAATTTCCTCGCGAAGGACGGAAAGCGGCAGCATGCGAAAATGACAAGTAGCGACCACGACGTAAGCTCGTGACTCGTCACTGTGAAGAACCGTCGCGCTGCTCTTCCATTCATTTTCATCACGGTCACGCTGGATATGCTCGCGCTCGGGCTGATCGCGCCGGTGCTGCCGAAACTCGTCCTCGGTTTTCTCAACAACGACATGACTCGCGCGGCCAATTGGAACGGCCTCTTTCTGACGATCTTTGCCGCGATGCAGTTTTTGTTTTCACCAGTGATCGGCGTTATGTCGGATCGCTTTGGGCGTCGTCCCGTGCTGCTGCTTTCCAG
>DATDFJ010000242.1:0-5229 GCA_036522675.1 Chthoniobacterales bacterium
CGCTCCGCTTCTTCGCGCAGCAAACATTGCGCGGTTTCCCAATAAACAATCGGAAGATCGTAGATCCGTTTCAGCCCAAGATCGGCCGCGGCCGCGAACAATTGTTCGGCACAATCTTCATACGCGTAAACGCCGCGCACATTCGCGCCGTACTCGCCGTGACGCAGCCGCCGCGCCGCTTCGCGATCGAGACTTTGATAAACTGCGTCGACGCTCGCCCACGCTCGTTCGTTCTCGGTCAGCCAAGTGGCGCGCAACGCGCCGGCGATCAGACGGGCTGCTTCCCGCACCGGGTGGATGTCGATCTTGTCCGCGGGCAATTGGTAATTCCGGCGGAGTTTGCCACGAATTCGGGACGCGAGCTGTGGATACGAAACTTCCGACCAACCGAGCGTCGTCACGAAGCGCGCAAGCAGGCCCATGTGCTCGAAGGCTTCGAGTACAGCGCGAACATTGGCGTTTCCCGTCGGATGGGTGAGGACAATCATCGGCGCATCAAACGCCGACTTTCATCCGGCGTTTTGTCGTGGCGCGCTACAAATTTTTCTGAACGAAATCGCTGTAGGCTTCGGCCACGCGCCGTTTCGTAAATCGCGCCAGATGCGCACTGGCGTTGCCTCGCAGGGCTTCACGCTCACCGGGATTGTCAATCAGTCGGGCGAGCGCACGAGCGAGCGCGCGCGCATCGTTATTCGGAAATGTTACGCCGCATGGGCCGATTGCTTCCGGTAACCCGCCCTGATAGGAACCCACTACGGCGCAGCCGCAGGCAATCCCTT
Source organism: Chthoniobacterales bacterium (assembly GCA_036522675.1). Lineage (GTDB taxonomy): Bacteria > Verrucomicrobiota > Verrucomicrobiia > Chthoniobacterales > UBA10450 > AV17. Next base: position 780 of record DATDFJ010000242.1, read on the forward strand.
CCAAACCGACAATCCCAAATGGCTCTGGCCACCGCGATGGCACAACCAGGATACGATGGTGATTGAGAATTTCCGCGAGCTGCAAGCTGTTCACGCTACCGACGAATTCCACCGACGATTGCAGGCCGAGATCAGCAACCTGCTTTTTCAATTTGGACCGGTCGGCTCCATCACCCACCACGGTCAAGCGCGTGCCCGTGCCGGCCTCTCGCAAGATCGACAAGGCGTCGATCAGCAGATCGACGCCTTTATCGGACACGAGCCGGCCGACATAAACGAGATCCCTGGCGCGATCGGTTCCTTCAAAACGCCGGAAGATTTCGTCGTCGTATGGATTCGGGATGATGACTGCGTCTGTTGGCAAATCATCGGCCACGGCTTTGCTGATCGCGATCGAGCTGGCGAAACGCAGGACAAAACGTTTGAGCCAACTGTAGGGGAAGCTGCCAGCTTCCCGTCCAATCCAAGTCTGATGCACGACAAACAACGGCCGCCGCACAAACAACAACGGCCAAACTGTGCGCAGCGAAATGTTGTTCTGGAGAAACACGTCGCACCACGACACCTGCCACAACAGCTCGTGCACGCCCGGGTTTCGAATCACCGCAAACGGGAAATCGGCTCCGCCTGGCGTCCGCGTGATCACGTGCACGTCGTGGCCGAGCTTCACGAATTCGCGCGCCAGCAACTCCGACGCCGTCTCTATCCCGCCGATGCTGGGCGCAAAATGATGTGACCCGAGCAGAATCTTCATCTCACGCGCGCAACCAGGTGCCGACAAACTCGATCAGACTCGGCCGGGAATGAAGCCGACCCGGGCGCAGTTTCAAAAAGACGCCGAGCTGATGATCAATGTTGACGCGCCAAAATCGAAACTGCTCGCCGTTTTGGCGCGCAAACCGGTGAGCAAAGCGAGCGGTCGCGCGGATCTCCAGATCGTCAATCATAATGACGGCGCCAATAGCCGCGTGGCCGAGTGCGAGAAAAAGCGCGTGCTCGCGCTTGGCTGGATTCGGCGGGCTATCCACGAGAATAAACCGAGATTGTTTCAGCCGCATGAGGATTTCCGGATGATCGGCGAGCGCGAACGATTCAATGAGCCGCAGTCGATTCCAGCAACGCTTCAGCGGGACGACGAACGTCGCGTCACTTACCCGAGCGGCCACGAACTCACTTGTTAGACTCGTTCGGTTTAACCGATCAAGCTGTGGAGAGACATTTTCTGATCCCGTCGAGTTTCGCGACGTCTCGGTTTTGCCCAGCCAATCGGCGGCATGTTCGAGGCTGAAGACGGCCGCGAACGCGCGACGCAAGGCGTGAGTCGAACGGCCGGAACCGAATTCGAAGGCACGACCTTCGGGCGGGAGCAGCTTCGCTATGTCTTCTAAAAGTTGGCAACTGCGGGGCGGAAGAATCCATTCCGGAACCGGCTCCGTCGACTCAGCAGATTGGCGATTGTATTGCGCGCTCAGCGCATCGAGCTGAGTTGCGAGCGCGCCTATCGTTTCGGCCGAATTTGGTTCAGCGATAACCTTTCCAGACTCCTTTCAGCAGTTCGACGCGCGAGCGGAGTCGCCCGTCTTTTTTGAATGGAGCAATTAATGCGAACCAGGTCAGCTCGAGTGTGTGCCTAACAAGTAAGGCCGGTCGCAGATATTTACGGCTGCGCGGATAGGCGCGCTCATAAAGGCGCAGCCGCGCGCGATACAGATCGTGCACGCGCGCGAATTGTCCGCTTTTTCCACCGGCGCCATGGTGCTTGACGGTGTAGCCAAGATCGACGCCGACGCGATAGCCGCGGTCGCGCAAGCGCAGGCTAAGATCGACATCGGACTGGCATTGCCAAAAGTCCAGATCGAAGCCGCCAACGGCACGGAATGCTTCCATATTCACAAGCGCGCAGCTCGAGTGCGCGGCATCGACTGCCGCGATGCGCTCGCCAGAAACCGGTTTCGGCGGCCGCTGAAATTTCTGCCACGCCGCAAACACCTGATTGCCGGCCGCGAAAACCCACGGCGGCATCAGCGGATGTTCAAACGAGTCCTGCGGTTGTCCCTCGAAATTGGTCTGCCGGAAATTTGCCCACGCCCAATTGTTTTTCTTGAATTCGCTGTAACCGCCGTTGAAATCGCCCGGTTCGAATACAACATCGGCGTCAACGAGTAGCGCGTATTTGGTTTGCACTTCGCGCAATGCGCGATCTGCCGATTTGCAAAAACCGATCGCGGGTTGATTGCGAAGCGTGAACAGCGGAGCGCTGAATGATGGAAAATGGGGAGGCATTTCCGAGGCGTCATCGATCACAATGACTCCGGCAGGCGTGCCGATGTTGGCGTCGAACGACCGCAGCATCGCGACGCACAACGCGATGTTGTTTTGCACTGTTGTCGCCACCGTCAGGTCATCAAAACGTCGCGTCATGCCAATGCCTCCGCGTAGACGCGCGCCGCGGATGCGGCCGAAGCGTGCCGCTGATACCAAGCGTGAATTTGTTCGGCGGTCGCGCTGAGCTGTCCCGGAGCGGGAAATTTCGCGCGGTGCGCATCAACGAAATACCAGGCCGGAAACGGCTCACCGGTAATCGCCGGCGGCGGTTCTGCATGCGAGACGATCGGCACCACGCCATGCGCACAACACGCCGCAAACGAACCAGACTTGAAAATCATGCCAGGCCAGACTTTTCCTTTTCCAAAGTAATCGATCCAGGCAAAGGAGCAGCCGCGCAGAATCTCGGAGCCGGCAGCAGCAGTGATCTCGGGCTGATAGCGGCAGGATATACCGCGCAGCGTTCGTTTAACCTTTCGAACCCACTGGCGAACCTCATCGGATTCGCGGCCGCCAAAGACGTCCAGCTGCTCGGGCAGATAGCTCTGGGGGGTGGATGCCTGCACATCGATGAAGGAGCGCAGTGAGCGCAGAATCAAACCGGTGCCCCCACAAATCACCCAGTGCCGAGGCGATTTTGCGTTAGGCTCAAGAGCCGTCGGCTCGCCGAAGTTCGACATCACCGGAAGAAGCCGCACGGGTTTGTCGCGATCGTGCCGGCCGATGGCTGCCTCAATGGTGTCGCTGCTGACGAAGCACACATCCGATATGTCCATCATGTCGTGCGCGATGCTGGCTTGGAGCGGATAAAGCCAAAATGCGCTCTTCCACGCCGGACCGAAAGCATAGAGCTCGTGAAAGGTCGTGATCCAGCGACCGCGCAATTTCCGGCGGAGCCGGCGCGCGAAATTGCGGAGGCGCAATGGCACGCCGCGCGATTGGTAGCCGTAATTTGCGTAGTGCAAGATCACGTGATCGCACGATCCGCTGCAATCAAGCGCGGAATCCAGTCCAGTAAGGACGCGGAACTGATTTTTTGCCGGCGTCTCGACGGTTTTTGCGACGGCGAAGATTGTCTGATAGCCATGTTGTGCTAAGAGCGCTTTCGCCAGGTTGAGCGCATAATCGCCGACCCCGTCAAAGCTGCCGGGCGTCTGCGGCACGATTTGCAAGATGGTCGTCATCTTTACGGCCGCATTGACTTACCTGACAAATGGCCGCGGTAAACTTCAGCCGTTTCCTCGGCGATAGTCGCCCAATCGAAACGCGCGGCCGCATCGGCACAACGTCGAGACAACTCCTCGTACTCGGTCGCATCGGAGCGCAGCACGCGCACGAGCGCGGCCGCGAGCTTCTCAAAATCGCTCACAGGCACGAGGAGTTCGGGCAGGTACTTCTCCAGAATCATACGCGGTCCAGCCGCATCATACGCGACACATGGAATCCTGGCCGCGAGCTGCTCGAGCACACCAAACCCAAACGCTTCGGCATAACTGGGGAACGCACCAACCGCGGAATCGGCGAGAAGCTGCGGGAGCTGCTCGGGCCGATATTCGGCGACAAGGTCGATGAAATCGGCGTCGGGCATGGCGAGATCGTTCAGCACTTGTCGATCTTCCACCAGGGTGCCGAGAAAAAGAAAGCGCGCGTCGGGTACGGCAGCGCGAACCCGGCGAATAATTTTTCGCCAGTCGTTTGCGCCTTTACGTGGACTCCACATCCCAATGAAGCTGACTTTGTTTTTCGCGAGCCGCTCATGCACCGGCTGCGCGGCCTGCAAGAGATCGCGTTGCCGCTCGTCGCTGAGCCCGTATGGCTGAACCAGCGCCGGCTTGTCCGGTCCGAGTTGTTCATGCAATGAGCGAAGCTCTTCATCGTTCGGCAGGTTGAGCAGATCACACTGGCGCAATGCTCGTTGCGCACGCGCCGACATCACTTTGTCGATCGTTGGATAGACTATTCGACCTGACAACTTCCCGCGCGCCGCCGCTTCGCGTGTCTGCGGCAAATCGCGGTAGAGCTGATAATATCCGACGGAACGCGCAACGAGGAGCCCACGAAATCGCAGCCGTCGCTTCGAGAATGGTAATGACCCGAGCAAAGTTTCGATCACATCAAATCGGCC
>DATDFJ010000243.1:0-9312 GCA_036522675.1 Chthoniobacterales bacterium
GGCGAAGGCGACGAGCGGCCGGCCCATGTCGATGCAAATGAGCGGCCACGGATTTGTCTCGAACGCGGAGAAGACAGCGATGGTGGAGTGTTCGACAAACAGAAACGCGAACCAGCAGATGAGCGCGATTTTGAGTCCGGCCACAGCCGATGTGGCGTTCAGGCGTGAGAGCAACCAGGCGAGCGCATAATTGACGATGATCGCGGTAACGACGGCGAGCACGTAGGCGCCGACATTGTGCGTCCGCTCGATGTCCGTCATGGTTTTGGCGTGCTGATTCAACCACATGTCGCCGAACACGGTGTACCAGCCCCAGCCGATAAGTTGGTGCACGATGACAAGGATCCAGACAGCGAGATGATTGATTTTGGCGTTCATGAACGGCGCTCATTATCCAGCAGGGTCGATTTTCATAGCAAGTCGATTGTCCAGTAGCGGTTGCGCCGTCATCTGTCCGGCTCGTAATTGGGAGATGAAAACGAAAACAGCGCTGGCATTAATTGCGATGGCGAATTTGGTGCTCAGCGGCGCCGCCCTTTCCGCGGGAGCTAAGACCTATCAAGTTACAGGAACTGTAGTTTCCGCGACCGCGAGCAAGGTGACGCTGCAGAAAGGCTCGGAGCAATTCGAGATCGATGTCGATCCTGCGACCGTGAAAGGGTCGGCCGAATTGAAACCGGGCTCGGCTGTAACCGTCAGTTACGTGATGAGCGCGACGAAAATCGAAACTGCAGCGGGGGAAAGCAGCCCGGCGGCGGCGACTTCGCCGAGTCCGTAGAACCTGCGCCGGACGTCGGCGGTCAGAAAGCGCGCTACAGTTTCGCCGGGAAGAGAAGCTTGGAGCGACGATCGATTTTTGCGCCCTGACCCCGGAAAAACTCGCGCAACTCGTGCGAATAAAATGAGCCGTCGTTGCGCGGATTGAGGTCGAGATAAATCCGGCCGCCCGGACGCAGGTGACGGCGAGCGTCCTGCAAAAAGTAATCCCATTCCGCGACGTCCCATGGGCCGTACTTCGCGGGGCTGTCGAACGAGATCGAGAACGCGGTGATCCAGTCATATTGCGCGCCGGTATCGGGCAGCGGCTTGAATTTTTCGATGCGATGAATCACGCGCTTCAAGCCGAATAATTGAAACGTCTCGCGATACAGCGGCACATTATCGACATCAATACCGAGCCCGGTATGACCGAGGACTTTGTTGACGAAAAGGAAATAACCGGCGCCCGAGCCAAGATCGAGAATGTGCTGGGGCGACAAACGATCAAGGCCGATGTCCTGGACGCGCCGAATGTTCATTCGCAGGAAACGCTCAGCCTCGACGTACTTCGGCCATTGCGTCGTACCGGGGACGCCGTAGGCCTGCTGAAGGCGCTTCAATTCCTTTTCATCAATCTGCGCCATGAAACGACTCACCGGCAGCGGCTGGAGTGCGCGGCGAATTCTACGTTTCGCGCTCACGATCGTCGCTGGGTCAGCGAGTTTCCGTATCTTGTGCGAAAGTTTCATCGATCGACAGGTTGACGGGAAGCTAACAGCTTCCCCTACAGAACCGCAGGCGCCGTTTCGGGCGCGTGCTCCGACGCGACCTCATCCACTGGTGCGGGCAAGATTGAAACCACATCGAAGGTGACAGGTCCGGCGTCACGATTGAATGTTACGCTCTCGCCCAGTTTGTGTCCCAACAGTGCCTGGCCGATGGCGGTCTGATAAGAAATGACGTGTCGCTCGGGGTCGCCATCCCACGCACCGAGGATGGTGTAGGTTTCTTCCTTGTTCGAATTTTTCTCGCGCAAGGTCACGACCGTGCCGATCGATACTCTGGAGGTGTCGGGATTTTCGAACGACGTGCCGCGCGCATTTTGCAGGTCGCGTTCGAGCTCGGCGCGCTGTCGGCCCAGGACGGCCTGCATTTGTTTTGCCGCCTTGTATTCGAAATTTTCGCTCAGGTCGCCGTAGGAACGCGCGAGCGAGATCTCCTTCACGTTCTCTGGAATTTTTTTCTTAACCAGGTCTTCGTATTCGGTCTTGCGTCTTTCCAAGCTGCTCCAGGATACAACCAGGGGGGCGGCTTTTTCCTGTGGCTGTGCGCCAGTGATCATGCTCTCGAGATCTGGAAATACTTTCACGATCCGCGCCAGCAACGAACGCTTGGTCAATTCGTCGAACAACGGACTCAATTGCAATCGCCGCATCGCATCACGCGCCAGCGCGACATCGGCGTCGCCGAACATGTCCTGAAACAATTGTCGCTCTTCCATGAGTAGACGCTGCAATTTGCTGGCGCGGCCGGGCGCTGAATGCTGCTCGCGTTCAAGCGCCGACAGAATCGCGGCCAGCAGCTCCGGATTAATCAGCTCATCCCAATCTTTTCGCTCGCTGATCAACCAGATCAGCATCTCGCTGGTGGCCGAATGCTCGCGGACGCTTCGTTCCAACATCGTTTCCAGCTCGGCGTGCTGGCCGGCGTCGCGGAACACGTGCGGGATTTGTGCAACCATCCGGCCGTGTGTCGCCTGCATCAATTGCAATGCGCGCGCGCTCCAGCGTTCGCCGAGCGCAGCCGGCAAAGCTTGCAGGACGCGTTTTTCCTTTGCGGCCGAGAGCTTCGGCAGAATGGCGCCGAGCCGTGTTTCTTCGCCGGCGATCAGCTTCACCAGAGTCAATCCAACGTGAGTGATGTGCAGCTCCGGAACACGCGCGAGCAGGTCGTCGCGCATGATTACCAGCTCAAAAGCGATCTCGGGATGCAGCTTTTGATTGCGCGCGGCGACGTTCTCAATTGTCGCAATCACCGGCTGGAGCTGCTTTGCCGGTTCCGCGAACTGCGCGTGAAACTTTGCTATCTGCTCCAATGCGGCCGCCTGTTCTTTAGGTTGTCGGGCGCGATTGAACGCGGCGAGCAACTCCTCTGCGTGCGAAACGCCAGCGCCGCGCATTTTGATCTCCTCGGTTTTCTTTGCCGGAATTGAAAACGCGCCACTGGCTTTGAGTTGGCGCTTGGCCGTTTCCCACCACCGTTTCCATTCCGGCTCGGTGAATACATCTCCGATGAGCCACTCGCTCAGCTGCTGCACGGTCGCGGCGCCACCGAGGCTAACGAGAATGCTACGCACAAGCGCAACCGGATCATCTTTCGCGAGTTGTTTGACCGCGCCGAGATTGGTCGCTTTTTGGGCGAGGAAATGCTCGGGCGGAATCGCCGTGAGGTTGTCGGCCGCGTACTGCGGCTGCATCGGGTGCCCCTTTTTGCCCGCAAAATCGATGATGATTTGATTGAGAAGAAGGTTCCACTCGGCGACGCGACCGAACCCCCAGCTTTTATGCAAACAAAAACTGCCGGGTTTGAGCTTGAGCAGTTGCTCCGCCGCTTTCGGCGTGAGCTTGCCTGATTCGACGAATTTTTCCAGTTCAGCCTCCATCGCTGCGACCGATCGGCCGCATACGACGTATAGGTCGGGTGCGCGCGGTGCGCAATTTGCGATTGCTCCGCGCCTGCGCGCGTGAAACTCTCTCAGCGCGTGCCCACGAGCATTTGGTTTTGGATCGCGTTCAACGCCGGCGTGTTCGTGGCGCTGGTCGTCGATCTTGTCCAGTTCAAACACCGCGGCCGGGCGCTGAGCATGCGCGCGGCCGCGCAGCGCACAGCCATCTGGATCGTTCTCTCACTCCTGTTCAACGCGCTCGTGTGGAATATCCGCGGCGCGGAGAAAGCGCTCGAATTTCTCACCGGCTACGTCATCGAGTACTCGCTCAGCGTCGACAACATCTTTGTCTTTGTCCTGATTTTCCAATACTTCCGCGTCCCGCCGATGGCGCAGCATCGCGTGCTGGTCTGGGGTATCGTCGGCGCGCTGGTCATGCGCGGTATTATGATCTGGCTCGGGATCGAGCTGGTCGCGCGCTTTCATTTCGTCCTCTATCTCTTCGGCGCTTTTCTGATCGTGACCGCCGTGCGGATGCTTTTGGGCAAACGCGGCGACCCGGACTTCGACAAGAGCATGGTGATGCGCCTGGCGCGCCGGTTCTTGCCCGTGAGCAAAGATTTCTGCGGGCAGGACTTCGCGTGCAAGATCGACAATCGCTGGATGCTGACGCCGCTCGCGTTGGTCTTGATCGTGATTGACGTGATGGATCTCGTTTTCGCGGTCGATTCAATCCCCGCCGTGTTCGCCATCACCCGGGACGGCTTTATCGTCTACACTTCGAACATCTGCGCCATTCTCGGGCTGCGCTCGCTTTATTTTCTGCTCGCCAACTTGATGCGCCGGTTCGCCTATCTCAAAACGGGTCTCGCCATCGTGCTCGCCTTTGTCGGTTTAAAAATGATCCTGGCCCATTATGTGCATATCCCGACGCTCATCTCGCTCGCCGTTATCGCGACGATTCTTGGCATTACCATTGCTTCCTCTATGATCGCCACCCGCAACCAGGCCGCGGGCGAGAACCGAAAATAAAGTGTTGCCTTACCGCTAGGAAATCTGATTAGCTGCACTTGCCGCCATGAAAACATTATTTGCCGCCGCACTCGCCTTCGCTCTGGCCATTCCTGCTTTCGCGGATATCCACGATCCGCCCGGAAACGAATATGGCCCTACCCGCAAACTCGGCCGCGGTTGGTCGAATCTGCTGCTCGGTGAGAGCGAGGCTTTCACCAGCGTCGCCAAAGTAAACAAGGACGAAGGCAACATGGCTTCCTTTATTGGCTACGGAATGGTGCGCGGGGTTGGGCGCTCATGGATGCGGCATCTGGCCGGGTTTGTGGAAATACTGACCGCGCCGTTTCCGATCAATCATGGAACGTATTACCCGATTTTGCCGAGCGATATTCCGTACATTCATGCTGGGTTCTCCGAGTTCCCGCCTGAGCTGGGCAACGAAAGCAAGTATCCCTACGTGCGGGATTATTAGCCGCGCTCTGCGCTATTTGGTGGGGACGGTGCGCCGCGGCGTCGGGACATTGCAGCGCGATGTTCCTACCGATCAGCGGTAGCTGACTTATTCGCAGCTATTCACAATTCGGTTGACCGCGCCGCACAGCGGCGTAAAAAGTAGCCGATTCGCGAAGGCGGTCGCGTGATGCATTCTCGACGCTTCTCCACGCTGCCCGCCATTTTTGTTTTAGCTTTCATCTATTTCATAGCCGGCAAACTCGGCCTTCGCTTCGCCTCTTTTCACGCCAGTGCTTCACCGGTGTGGCCGCCGGTAGGCATTGCGCTCGCTGCTTTGCTTCTCCTCGGCTACCGCGTTTGGCCGGCGATTTTAGTGGGAGCCTTTCTGGTGAACGCGACCACGATGGGCAACATTGCCACCTCCTTTGGCATTGCGACCGGTAACACGCTCGAGGCAATCTGCGGGGCGTGGATGGTCAATCGGTTCGCGCGCGGCACGCGCGCATTCGATCGGGCCCAGGATGTTTTTACATTTTCACTCGCTTCAATTGCGAGCACGCTGGTGAGCCCGACGATTGGCGTCACGACCCTGGCACTGGGCGGTTACGCTGATTGGGCCAAATACACGACCATTTGGACGACATGGTGGTTAGGCAACGCCGCGGGCGATCTGATCGTTGCACCGCTTGTCCTTCTCTGGGCCATCGGTTCAACCCGGGAATGGAGCCGCCGCGACGTGATTGAGGTCGGTGTTCTTCTACTCTTGCTCGTCGGCCTGAGCGAAATCGTCTTTGGCGGATGGCTCGCGATTTCGGCGCGCAACTACCCCATCTCGTTCATCTTCGGACCGATCGTGATTTGGACGGCGTTCCGCTTCACGCAACGCGAGACCGCCACGGGCATTTTTATTTTGTCCGCGATTGCCATCTGGGGAACGCTGCGCGGGTTTGGGCCTTTCGTCATGGAAACGGAAAACCATTCGCTGGTGACACTTCAAACCTGGACGGCCGTGCTCACAATCACAGCCCTGGCGCTCTCGGCGGCGATGGCCGAACGCCGTCGCGCCGAAGCGGCGATCGAACAACAGAAGAGCGCGGTCGAAGCGGCTAACCGCACGAAAGACCATTTTCTCGCCATGCTCTCGCACGAATTGCGCACGCCGCTCACCCCGGTGATGAGCGCGCTCGACTCGCTCCAGCAGGACCTCACGCAGTCTGAAGAAACGAAAGCGGCGCTCGCGATGATTCAACGCAACGTGGAGCTGGAAAGCCAGCTCATTGCCGATCTTCTCGATCTTACCCGCATCGCGAAGAACAAGCTCGACCTGAAGTTCGACGCGGTGGATGCGCACGACGCCGTTCATAACGTGATCGAAATTTGCCGCGCCGAAGCCAACGCCAAGCTCCTCCGCGTTTACACCGACTTGCGCGCTGGCGCGCACCATGTCTCGGCCGACGGCGCGAAATTTCAGCAGATCATCTGGAACCTGTTGAAGAACGCGATCAAGTTCACACCCGAAGGCGGCGAGATCGCGATCTCCTCGTGCAATTCCGCGCCGCAAAGCCTCACCATCGCCGTGCGCGATACCGGCATTGGCATCGATCCGGGCATCATGGAACGAATATTCAATCCGTTCGAGCAAGGCGAGCTGAGCGCGCAGCGGCGCTTTGGCGGCCTCGGCCTCGGTCTGGCCATTTCCAAGTCGTTGACCGAAGCGCACGGCGGCACATTGGTCGCAAAAAGCGAAGGGCAGAATCGCGGCACGACTTTCTTTCTCACGTTGAAAACAGTCCCGCCGCAGCCGCAAATCGCGATCGCGACCGCCGCTCCGCCCTGCGCGCGCAGCCTGCGGATTCTATTGGTCGACGATCATTCCGACACGTGCACCGCGCTCGAGCGGTTGCTCATCCGCCGCGGCCATCTCGTCGCCGCCGCCCACAACGTGCGCTCGGCCATGGAGGCGGTGGTGCGAAACCACTTCGATCTGCTCATCAGCGATGTCGCCCTTCCCGATGGCACCGGCCTCGACTTGATGAAGCACGCGCGAGCTATTCGACCGCTGCCCGGCATTGCCATCAGCGGTTTCGGCGCCAACGGCGACATCGAAAAAAGTTTGCAGGCCGGTTTTGCCGATCATCTGATCAAGCCGATCAAGCTCGAGACGCTCGAGGCTGCGATCAACCAGGCGATCGGGAACGGCGCCGTGACAAGCGTGTAGCCGCTGCGCGGCGCGAAGCGCGGCGTCACTCAATAAGAGAGCCGCGCATTGCGCCGCCCACGGGGCAACGGCTACAGTTTCCGGTGCGCATTGTCGATCTTGTCATTGACGACGTCGCTTTTGGCGGCAAAGGCATCGGGCGCGAACAGGGCAAAGCGGTCTTCGTTCCATTTACGATTGACGGCGAACGCGTCCGCGCCCGCATCGTGCGCGAGAAAAAGCAATTCGCAGAAGCGGAACTTATCGATGTTATCGAACCCTCGGCGCATCGCGTCACGCCCCCGTGTCCCTACTTTGGTCGCTGCGGCGGATGCGCTTATCAGCACATCGATTACGAGCATCAGCTCACGATCAAGTCCCGCCAGGTCCGCGATGTTTTGCAGCGCATCGGCAAAATCCGCGAATTGCCGCTGCGCCCGATCATCCCCTCGCCTCGCGATTACGCCTATCGCAATCGCATCACTGTTCACGTCGAAGAGGGCGTCATTGGGTTTTTCCGACGCGACACCCATCGTTTGATCGACATCGAGCGCTGCCCGATTTCGCGCGAGCAAGTAAACGCTGCGCTCACGAAATTGCGCGGCGAAAAACCGCCTGATGGGCATCACACGTTGCGCGCTTCGCCGACTGCTCGCGTGTTTTCACAGGTGAACGATGAGGTCGCGATGTCACTGCGCGATTTGATGCGGCAAGTGGTTGCGCCAAACCAGCAACTGTTGGTTGACGCTTACTGTGGCACCGGATTTTTCGCCAAGGCGTTGCTTGACAAATTCGAGCGCGTCATCGGCATCGATCGGGATAAATTTGCCATCGGCCAGGCCAGAAAAGACGCGACCGAGAAAGAGAGGTACGTCGCCGGCGACGTTGATGTCGCGCTACCAAACTTGTTCGGTTTAACCGAACAAGTTTCGCAAGCAGTGAGCACGCTCATTGTCGACCCGCCGGCAACGGGGCTGAGTGCCGCCGCGCGCACAGCGATTGTCGATCTTGCGCCGGCCACGCTCATTTATGTTTCGTGCAATCCGCCGACGCTGGCACGCGATTTGAAAGAGCTGCAGGAAAATTTCACGATCGAATCGGTTACGCCGCTGGACATGTTTCCACAGACCGCAGACATCGAAGTGGCGGCGTCGTTACGACACAAAGAGCTGGTTTCGGCGTGAGCGCGCTGACGACGGCGGAGTGTATTCGGCCGCGCACCGCAAGGACGGCTTCTGGCGGTCCTGGGGGCGTTCTTGCTTATCGCCGATCTCACCGTCACAGCAGCGCTCAGCGGTTGGCCGGCCCTCACCTACATGACTTGCGGCGCGAAATAGATGGATCAACTTCTAAGCCGCGACCGTCACTATGGCCGTTGCCGAGTCGCATCAAAAAGCGCTTTGACTTGGGAACCTGTGAGGGCGACATCGAAAATAGCAACCCCCTCGATGGAACCTTTCAAGGGCAGATCAGCTCCAGTGATGTTCGGATAGGCGATCTTCAGGATTCCGCCCACGGCAGACGCTTCGTCCACAGCCCACAGGCCGACCTGCTGCGCATCCAGCTGGCCATCAACGTAGATCCGGTAGAGATAACCGGGGTCGGAAGTCGAAGGTTGCATTGTGCCCACGACATAATGCCAGTGGCCATCCTGAACGACCGTCACGGACTGCACTTGGCTCCTGTGGCCAATGGCATCGTAATGGCCAAAGACTGCCTTGCCCGAAGTCCATTCCATGTAAAGGCCGAAGCCGGCAGGATTATCCCACAAATCGCGATACACAATTGGCATCCACCAGGCAGGCTGCTTGCGAACCCACGCTGCAATCGAGAGCTCGTTAAATGCCTGGGTGAGCCGCTTGTCGATACCCAAGCCGCAGTTCTGGACGCCACCGTGCCAAAACGAATTGTCTCCGCTGCCATCAAATGCAAGTGCAACCTGGTCCCAGCGGTGCACAAACTGGGGCTGGCCATAGATCGTCGCATCATAACCGTGGCCGGTAACATCGGGGACAAAGGTGCCTTCCGCGTCCGCAAATGACCACGCGATTAATGGTTGTGGATAAGTCTGAAGCGATTGTCCCTTGCCATTGTCCTCGCCGGCCTGTGTGGCGACCATGGCGAACGCAAGCCAGAATGCCAGGGCTAGATTAGCAAAACGTGGAATTGAACTAAGACGCACTGAACTTCTGATTAAGCTCAACTTCTTCATGAAACCAATGGT
>DATDFJ010000244.1:0-3786 GCA_036522675.1 Chthoniobacterales bacterium
CTGCTGCTGGGTATCGCTCTCGGCGGATGCAGCGGTCCATACTACGGCCCCGGCTACGCAGGTCCGGGTCCGTACTACGGCCCAGGTTACGGCTCTTCAGCTTCTGTCGTTGTCGACGTTCAAGATCGACCCTACTACACGCGCGGCCCCGGCTATTATGTGGGCAGCTCCTATTACACGTGGCGCCCCGGCCACTGGTCTCGCCGACATCCCGGAGTTTGGGTCCCTGGTCACTACGTTTTGGTGACGAGATAAATTAAAGCGGACGAATCGGTCGCGGTATCAGCTGCGAGACAGCGCTATCAAAGTCTCTTTTGCGGTACAATTTTAGCTGCATTTTACGGCCAAAAATTCGCGCGAGAATTTCGCTAGATTGCGGACATTAACGCGCTATCGTCCCCACGCCGTTGCACCCTTCCTATGAAAAAATCCTCTACCCTTTCTGCGTTTTTTAACCCGCGCGTCCTTCTCAGTTTTGTCCTCTGTTCTGGTGGCGTGTCTCTCGCGTTGACCAGCTTTTTCCTCGGTTCGTCGGTCTCAGCCGAGGGGCCGGGCACTCCGGCGACTGGTGGCCTGACAGTTGTGGCTTCGTACAAAAACGACGTTTCACCGGCACTCCGCGATTTGCCGCCCTGGACCGAGGCGGATCGCAAGGAACAGCACGAAGCCAACGAGAACCCAAAAATCCCTTATCGGCACACAGACGAAGCGGACCCGGTGATTCAAAATCGTTTCGTCACGAATTTCTTCGGACCGAACATTCCCGGGCCGATCACGAATTTCAACGGCATTCCGTATCCCGGGGTCGGGTGCAATTGCGCGCCGCCTGATACCAATGGCGCGGTGGGAACGACGCAATATGTCCAGATCGTTAACGAAGGATACCAGGTGTTCGATAAATCTGGAAACTCAGTCCTCGGACCGAATAGCATCTCCTCGATCTGGACCGGTTTCGGTGGTGCTTGTGAGGTCGGCGGCGCCGGCGACCCCGTAGTCCTTTACGATCATATCGCTAACCGCTGGGTCATCAGTCAATTTGCATCAGCGACCGGCGGCGCGCCCATCACCGATGAATGCGTCGCGGTTTCGACGACGAGCGACGCGACCGGGAGCTATTTTCGCTACGGATTTCATCTCGGCACAAACTTCTTCGATTATCCGAAGCTGAGCGTGTGGCCGGATGCTTATTACATGAGCATGAACGTCTTTAATTCTTTGGGGACGTCCTACCTCGGACCACAGCCGTTCGCATTCGACCGCACAAAAATGCTCGCCGGCCAGCCAGCCACCTTCATTAGTCCCGTCGGCCCTTTGGGCGGTTCGGTGGATCCGTTCCTGCCCGCCGATGTTGATGGTCCGACACTGCCGCCAAGTGGCGCACCCGAGACTTTCATCGGATTCCCGGGGCAGGGGGCTAATCCGAACTACACGACGTATCATTTTCACGTCGACTTCACTACGCCCGGAAACTCGACCTTCACCACGTTTGCTAATCCGCCCGCCGCCGGGTTCACCGCGCTTTGTCCTAGTACGCGCGCGTGTGTGCCGCAGAGCGGTGTTGCCTCCTCGAGTAACCTCGACGGCATCGGCGATCGATTGATGTTCCGATTGGGTTACCGCAATTTCGGCGACCACGAGTCGGTCGTTGGAAATTACACCGTCAACGCAAACGGCGTGGCCGGCGTCCGCTGGTTCGAGTTGCGCAATGTCACGAGCGGACCGGTGACCGTTTTTCAAGAGAGCACATATCAACCCGATACGACCTGGCGCTGGATGGGTAGCGCCGCCATGGACGGGCAAGGCAACATCGCGGTTGGATTCAGCGCGTCGAGTTCCGCGATTCACCCGCAGATCCGATACGCCGGTCGCCTCGCCACTGATCCATTGAACACACTTGCTCAAGGCGAAGCACATCTCTTCGATGGCACAGGCAGCCAGATGGGCACGTCCAACCGCTGGGGCGATTATTCGGCGATCGTGGTTGATCCCGTAGATGACGCCACTTTCTGGTACACGAACGAATATTATTCGACTAACTCCAGCTTCAATTGGCGCACCCGTATCGGCAGCTTCAAACTTGCCGGGGCCAATCCGACGCCGACCCCGACGCCGGCGCCAACGGCAACACCAACTCCGGCCCCGACAGCAACGCCGACCCCAACTCCAACGCCTGCTCCCGATTTCTCGCTTAGTGTAACTCCTCCGTCAGTCAGTGTCGGCAAGAACGGAGGCACAGCCAACTACACCGTCACGATCACTCCGTCTGGCGGATTTAATTCGCCGGTGACGCTCTCCATTAGTGGTCTGCCCTCAGGCGCGACCGGGTCCTTCAATCCGAACCCGGCTACCAGCACGTCCGCGCTTACCGTCACTGTTGCGGCAAGCGTGCATAAGGGAACCTACACGTTCACCGTCAGCGGAACCGACGGCACACGGACGCACACCGCCACGGCCAAACTTCAGAAGCGACCGAATCCGTGACGCGGTCCTAGTCTCAATCGAAAACGAACAGCGCGCCGTTGATAATCGGCGCGCTGTTTTCGTTTAAGAGTCGCACGATGGGTTTTGGCGAAGCCGGAATCACTCGCCTGCCAAGCCGTACCTTTCGTAAAGGTTGGTCACTATTCCTGGGCAACTTCGCAAACGTCGTCGGGTTCAATCCGGCGAATCAACAAGGAGGGATATCGATCATGTGGAAGAAATTTGTGTTTCTAATCGTCGTGTTCGGAATTGCTGCGGCTTTGTCGGCGAATGCCGGCACCGAGATTGTGAGGGACTACGGCGGCCGGGAGGTCAACACTTACGCGCCGCCACCGCCACCGCCGGTCTACTACCCGCCGCCGCCGGTTGGCGTCGTCGTTTATCCGGTCCCCGCCTTTTTCGGGCCGCGGTTCAGGTTTGTCACGGTCGGTCGTTTCGACGGACGCCGTTTCCCGTCGCGTTTTCATCACTTCCACTGACCGACACTACGTTATAGCTGCCGGCGTCATTGCCGGCAGAGTTTTAGCTGCGACTTCCAGTTCTGCCGCCGGCGACGGCGGCAGTGCATTGTCGATCTAGGAACGCGATACCGGCCGCTTAGCCTTATTGCTTTGCGTTCCCACGGATCGGCGATCGCTACGCTGCAAAACACGACAATTTGTTTCATGGCAGCACTGTTGGTGAATATTTTTTTTAGATCAACCGCGGCTACAACTCGTCACCTGTCATCACTTTTTCTTCTCGCGTTCGCCGTCAAATTCGGCTTCTCTAAATCCAGCGGATTCGGGGGCGGGGTATGGACGCGGATGTCGAGAGACTTATTGCCGGCTGGTTTGAACGGGCCCGCGACAAACAACTGACCCACGATGAGTGCGGCACCCGGCTCCATCGCTGGCATTATCGTTTCGGAATCCCAATCATTATCCTGACGACGGGTATGGCTGCCGCCGTTTTTTATTCACTCGGACGTCTCGATCTGAGCGATTCGATCAAGATGACAATTGGAATCGCAAGCGCGGCGGCGGCCTTCCTGGCCTGTTTGCAAACCTTTCTCGGTTTAGCGCAGCGCGCCGATCAACACCGGCTCGCGCGCGATCGCTATGGCGCGTTGCGCCGATCGCTCGAAATCCTCAGAACGTTTTCGCCATCCGAGCAAATTGAGCTCCGTCGATCCATCACCGACATTCAACGACAAATAGATCGGCTGGCCGAAACATCGCCCGCTGTTCCCGCTCGTTGGAAGAAAAAGATCGAGCAGGAAGTCGAGATCCGAAGTCGGGAACACATTTTTCAGCTTCCGGTTGC
>DATDFJ010000245.1:0-5045 GCA_036522675.1 Chthoniobacterales bacterium
GATTTTCTCAGCCACGCGTGTCATCGAAACAATAAGAGATTCCTCGACTTCGCTCGGAATGACAGAAGAAATTGCAGGTGTGGAAGTCCTTGCACCGGCGAAGATCAATCTTTCACTGAGGGTTCTCGGAAAACGCCGAGATGGTTTTCACGAAATCGACACGGTGATCGCGTCGATTTCGCTTTATGACAAGATCGACATCGAAAAGCAGAATCGCTGGATCGATTTCGTTTGTGACGATGCGTCCTTGCCGACTGGCGACGAGAATCTGGTCGTGCGCGCCGCGAAAATTTTTTTCGAAACGACCGATGCCAAGGGCGGCGTCTCGATCAAACTGCGAAAGCAAATCCCGCACGGTGCCGGTCTGGGCGGAGGTAGCAGCGACGCGGCGGCTACGTTGCTCGCGCTCGATCAGCTTTTCGAGACCAAACTAGCGCGCCACCGTCTCGCGCAGATCGCGGCGCCACTCGGCTCCGACGTTCCATTCTTTTTCTACGGCTCGGCCGCACTCTGCAAAGGGCGCGGTGAAATCGTTACGCCGGTGATCTTGAAAGAGAAATTGTCGATCTTGCTGTTGAAGCCGCAGTTTGCCGTCGCATCCGGGTGGGCGTATCAGCACTGGGAACGCTCGCGCCAACTTGCCGGTGTGGATTATCAATCGCACACATTCGCAGAACTGACGTTGGTCAATGATTTGGAGCGACCGGTCTTCGAGAAATTTATTTTTCTCGCGAAGATGAAAATGTGGCTGCGCAAACAATCGGAAGTCGGCGCAGCGCTCATGTCTGGCTCGGGATCGACCGTGTTCGCCATCCTGCACGAAAATGCCGATGTCGATCTTTTGGCGACACGCGCCAAGTCAGAACTCGATCCGCAATTATGGACCTGCGCGTGCGAAACGATTTGATGCTGGGGAGCGCATGCGCCTCGCATGCTAATTTCGGCGCCCTCCCCGAAATTCTCGTAATCAACACTGAGCGATTGGCGAGGGCGCCGATTCGCTACACGTGGGGGCGCGTGCGCTCCCCAGAGTTGCGCGAATATGCGCGCGATTATTCGCCCGCGCTTTTGCGCCAGCTTGCCCGGGCGTATTCGCGATTGAGCTTGGCGATAAAACTGGCGCTGATCTCCGCCGGGCACACCGCCTCGCACTCGTAGGTGTTGGTGCAGTTGCCGAATCCTTCGGCATCCATCGTCTGCACCATGTTGAGAACGCGTCGCGCGCGCTCCGGATTGCCCTGCGGCAATTGCGCGAGATGCGATACTTTCGCCGCCGTGAAGAGCATGGCCGACCCATTCGGGCAGGCCGCAGCACACGCCCCGCAGCCAATGCACGCCGCGGCTTCCATCGCAAGATCAGAATCCGGTTTTGCGATGGGAATCGAATTGGCTTCCGGCGCCGAGCCGGTGCGCGCGGAAATGAACCCCCCGGCCTGCACAATCCGATCGAGCGCGCTTCGATCGACCACCAGATCCTTGATCACAGGAAACGATCGGAGCCGGAACGGCTCAATCATGATCGTCGCGCCATCGCGAAATTTGCGCATGTAAAGCTCGCAGGCCGCGCCGGGATGATCCGGCCCGTGTGCTTCGCCGTTAATCGTCAGCGCGCACGTGCCGCAGATTCCTTCCCGGCAATCGGAGTCGAAGGCGATCGGTTCTTCGCCAGCGAGAACCAGTCGCTCATTCACGATGTCGAGCATTTCGAGAAACGAGGCCGCGCCGGGAATATCCGGCGCGTCATAATCGACGAGCTTGCCGAGGGATTGTCGATCTTTTTGCCGCCAGACGCGGAGGCCGAAGTTCATAGGAGATGTGGCGACTGGGAGGATTGGGGAGCGCGGGCGCCGCGCCCGCTAATTTTGGCGCCTCGCCGAAATCCTTCTTTGCTTGAGGAGGCGATCGGCGGGGGCGCCGATCGCAGCGGGCGAGGCGCCCGCGCTCCCCAGAATTTCGATCTTGCGATACTCATTTGTAGCTCCTCTGCGTCAAATGAACGGTCTCGAAATGCAGTGGTTCGCGATGTAATTTCGGCGGCGCAATCTGTCCATTCCCTTGGAATTCCCAGGCGAAAACGGCGGCGAAGTTGTCATCGTCGCGCACGGCTTCGCCGTCGGGCGTTTGATGTTCTTCGCGAAAATGCGCGCCGCACGATTCATCGCGAGCGAGGGCGTCGAGACACATCAGTTCGGCGAACTCGAGAAAATCGGCGACGCGTCCGGCGCGCTCGAGCGACTGATTGAAATCTTCGTTCTCGCCCGGGACACGCACTTCGTGCCAGAAACGCTCGCGTAGCTCGGGAATTTTCTGGAGCGCTTCTGCGAGCCCGTTCTTGTTCCGCGCCATGCCGCACTTGTCCCAAAGCAGCGTGCCCAGCTCGCGATGAATCGAATCAAGCGAACGGTTGCCGTTAATTGAAAGCAACTGGTCGATCTTCGCACGCACGTCAGTTTCAGCTTTTCTGAATTCGGCCTGATCGGTCGCGGGCCGCGTGCTGATCTGTGCGGCGAGATAATTCGGTAGCGTGTAAGGCAAAACAAAATAGCCATCGGCCAGGCCCTGCATGAGCGCGCTGGCGCCAAGGCGGTTTGCGCCGTGGTCGGAAAAGTTCGCTTCGCCGATAACGAAGAGTCCCGGCACGTTGCTCATCAAATTGTAATCGACCCATAGCCCGCCCATTGTGTAATGGACCGCCGGATAAATCCGCATTGGAACTTCATAAGCGTTCTCGCCGGTGATCTTCTCGTAGACCCCGAACAAATTTCCGTAGCGCTCCTCGATCGTTGGCCGGCCGAGGCGTCTGATTGCATCGGCAAAATCGAGATACACGCCACGCCCGCCCGGGCCGATCCCGCGGCCTTCGTCGCAAACTTCTTTTGCGGCGCGCGAGGCGATGTCTCGCGGCGAAAGATTGCCGTAGCTCGGATATTTTCGCTCTAAATAGTAGTCGCGTTCGCTTTGGGGAATGTCGTTCGGCGGCTTGTTGCAGTCGTCTTTTCGCGTCGGCACCCAGACCCGGCCGTCGTTCCGCAGAGATTCGGACATGAGAGTCAACTTCGATTGATACTCGCCCGAATGTGGAATGCAGGTGGGATGAATTTGGGTGAAACAGGGATTCGCAAAGAGCGCGCCTTTCTTGTAGGCGCGATAGGTCGCGGTCACGTTGCAACCGCGCGCGTTAGTCGAGAGATAAAAGACGTTTCCATAGCCGCCGGTTGCAAGCACAACGGCGTCGCCGGCGAACATGTCGAGTTTACCGGTGCGCAAATTGCGCGTGATGATTCCCTTCGCGTGACCGTCGACAATGACGAGATCGAGCATTTCAGTTTGCGGAAACATTTGTACTGACCCGCCGGTGATTTGGCGGCAGAGCGCCTGATAACAGCCGAGAAGCAACTGCTGCCCCGTCTGGCCGCGCGCGTAAAACGTGCGCGAGACCTGCGCGCCGCCGAAGGACCGATTGGCGAGGTAGCCGCTGTATTCGCGCGCGAACGGCACGCCCTGGGCGACGCATTGATCGATAATGTTCCCGCTGACTTCGGCGAGTCGATAGACGTTTGCTTCTCGTGAACGGAAATCGCCGCCCTTGATCGTGTCATAGAAGAGCCGGTACACGCTGTCGCCGTCGTTCTGATAATTTTTTGCGGCGTTAATGCCGCCTTGTGCGGCGATTGAGTGCGCGCGGCGCGGCGAATCCTGGTAACAAAAGCATTTCACTCGATATCCGAGCTCGCCCAACGTCGCCGCGGCCGAACCGCCGGCCAGACCGCTGCCGACGACAATGATGTCGAACTTGCGGCGATTATTCGGGCTGATCAGCCGCGAATGGTCTTTGTGGTTCGTCCATTTGTTGGCGAGCGGACCGCCAGGGACTTTGGGATCGAGATTGCCAATCATGTTTCGCGGAATCTCCAATCGAACGCGAACGATCTCGCTGATCTTCGGCATCCGTGCTTCGTCATTTTTTACAGCTGCTGCGCGGGTTTAACCAAGCCGAGCAGGATCGCGACCGGAATTGACGTGTAGCCGACGAACAATGCCCACGCGAACACGCGCCCGCCCAAGGCGAGTCGCGGCGTTAGCTTCGCGTTGTTGAGCCCGAGTGATTGAAAGAAGCTCGATGAGCCATGGCTCAAGTGCAGCGTGAGAAGAAACAGACCGAGAACATAGAAGGCCGAGACATAAATGTTCTGAAACCCGTAAACCATCATCGAGTAAACGTCGTAATGGCCGAGCGGATCGGCTTTGAGCAGAAGGAAACGCCGATCAGTCACGCGCACGGTGAAATGGGCCAGGTGGTAAACGATGAACGCCAGGACGATCAAACCGCTCATCACCATGTGCCGTGACGCAAAGCTCGCCTTCACGTAGTCGCGCTCGCGGTAGCGCTCGGGGCGGGCCCGGCGGTTGTCGATGGCGAGACGGATCGTCACGTAAATGTGAACGATGACCGCGACGAGGAGGAAGATTCGAATCAGCCAGAGCAACGGGCCGAGATCGCGCAGGTGCTGCGAGTAACCGTTGATCCAATCGGGCCCGAGAAAGATTTGCAGGTTGCCGAGCAGGTGGCCGATGACGAAGAGGATCAAAATGATCCCCGTGATGGCAACGATCATCTTTTTGCCGACGGACGAGCGATAGAAGCCCGTGATGCGGCTTTGTTTCTCTGGCCGGATGGTCGCAGCGGCGGCTGATTTTGGTTCGGCGCTTTGGTTCACTCGCGATACTCTAGGCCGTTAGCGCTAGATGCATCAAGGAGCGGCGCTCTCCAGAGCGCCGTTTAAACTAAACGGCGGCTGGGAAGCCGCCGCTCCTTGACGACTCATTTGCTTCCCGGTTTAACCGCCGGAATCTTCGCCAGATCGGGCGGCAGGTTCTCCGGCTCGAAATTTTCCACGACCATGTCCACCAGACTAACGAACGGGCAGCCGAAATTCGGTTTGGCTTTTCCGCTTCGATCGACAATCACGCCGACCGCGCTGACAGCTCCGCCATGTACGCGCACTATGTCGATCGTTGCTTGAACGCTTCCGCCGAGCGTGACG